>JBJOIF010000285.1:0-21984 GCA_046047335.1 Planctomycetota bacterium
GGCGCTCGTGGGCGGGTGGTGCCCGCTGACCGGCCTGGTGGCGATCGTGCTGGGCGGAGTGGCGCTGCGGCGGATCGCCGGCGCACGGGACCGCCTGCGAGGCACTGGACACGCGGTGGCGGGCATCCTGCTCTCCACGGTCATCATGCTCGCGGAAGGCTGGGCGCTTGGCGAACTGCAGGACTCGGTGATCGTGTCGATCGATGATCAGGCGAGCGCGATGGTGGACGGCGCGCTGCACGAGGGCGACGTGCGGTGGGCCTTGCCCGCACCCGAACCCGACACGCTCGCGCAGTTCCGTCGCCGCATCGGGGAGGCCATCGGACCGGTGCGCACGGTCTCGATCACCCGCCGTGACGCGTCCGGGCTGGCGTCGCCGGTGATCTCGGTGGCGTTCACCGCCATCGGCGAGCGCGGCAACGCCTTCGGGGTGGCCACCTTCAGCACCGTCCCGGGGCAACTGCCGCCCCCGCTCTCGATGCGGACCATCACGGTCCAGCACGCCGACCAGACCTGGTCGATCCCACCCCCGGACCCCGCCCCATGACGCCGACGGATCCTCCGATCGACCCCGACGCCCCTTCCGCCTTGCCCCGGCGGTGGAGTCCCCTGGCCGCCATCTCGCTGATGCTGTCGGTGCTGCCGATCGGAAGTCTGGTGGCCCCGCTGATGGGCGCTGCCGCGCTGTGGCAGTTGCGTTCACGTCCGGACCTCCGGGGCCGAGGCCTGGCGTGGGCCGGTATCGGGATCGGCATGTTGGCCAGCGGCCTGATGGTGGGTGGGGCGTGGGTCCTGGCGCAGTCCTTCCAGCAACTGGCCAATCGGCCCGCAGAGGCGATACGGGACGCGTGGGCGGGCGATGCCGATGCCTTTCGGACACACCTGACCCGTCCAGGGTCCGAGGCCACGGCGGCCCGCATCGGCGCGTGGGTCTCCGACGTCTCGTCCGCCGTGGGCACACCGCTCGAGGTGACCATCGATCGCAACCCGCCCAGTGCCGCCGATCGGCCGCCGCTGCCGGAGCGGGAGATGCTTGCTGCCTACCGCGCCAGGGTGAAGGCGCCGGACGGCACCGAGCGCTGGGTCCCGCTCGAAGTGGTGTTCGAGCGGCCCATGGCCACCGAGGCGATCGGGGCAATCCGCATCCGCCGGCTGGCGTTCGTGCAGGCCGATGGAACGCGTATCGTGTTCCCTGACGATGGCGTCCCCGCAGAGCCCACTCCCTCCGTCCAGCCCGCCGACTGACGACGAGTCCGTGATCGAGGTCCGCGACCTCGTGATGCGCTTCGGCACGCAGACCGTCCTGAGCGGGCTGGACCTCAATGTTCGTCGCGGCGAGACCCTCGTGGTCATGGGCGGCTCCGGCTGCGGCAAGAGCACGCTGCTGCGCCTCATGATCGGGGCGATCGTGCCCACCCAGGGCCGCATCGCGCTGCTCGGGCAGGACATTGCGCGTGCCAGCGAGAACGAGATGGACGCGCTTCGGCGCCGATTCGGGATCCTGTTCCAGAGCGCGGCGCTCTACCAGTCGATGACCATCGCCGAGAACGTGGCGCTGCCGATGCGCGAGTTGACCGACCTTCCGCCGGACCTCATCGACCTGCAGGTCAAGATGAAGCTCGAGGCCGTGGGCCTGCGCGAGCACGCCAGCAAGTTCCCTGCGCAGATCTCCGGCGGCATGAAGAAGCGTGCCGGGCTCGCGCGTGCCCTGGCACTCGACCCCGAGATCATCTTCTACGACGAGCCCAGCGCAGGCCTCGACCCAGTGACCAGCGCCGAGATCGACCAACTGATCATCACGCTCACCCGCAAGCTCGGGGTGACCAGCGTGGTGGTGACGCACGAGATGGACAGCGCCTTCACGATCGCCGACCGCATGGTGATGCTGGACAAGGGACGCTGCCTGAAGATCGCCGCCCGCGACGAGTTCGAACGGATCCGCGTCAGCACGCGCGAGGAAGCGCAGATGCTGTCCGAGGACGACCGCATCGTGCGGCAGTTCATCCGCGGCGATGCGTACGGGCCGATCACCGACCGCCGGACGCTCACGAGCTACGCCGACGACCTGATGGGCCTGCTGGCGCCGTTGCCGGCCTCCCCGTCGATCACGCCGACGCGCTGATCGAGCGCAGTCGCCAGGGCCGCGCAACGCGGCCGCGCAACGCAGGGAACGCGAATGCGAACACTCCCGGACAGCATGGACGGAACGCGGGTCACGGTCATGGGACTCGGCCGCTTCGGCGGTGGGCTGGGCGTCACCCGATGGCTGGCGCGCCAAGGGGCGAAGGTGCTGCTCACGGACCGCGCCGAACCCGCTGCGCTTGCCGCGCCGCTCGACGCGCTTCGGGCGGACATCGACGCCGGGCGCGTGCAGCTTCGACTCGGGGAGCACCGCGAGGCGGACTTCACGGACACCGACATGGTCATCGCCAATCCGGCGGTGCCCACGCCCTGGGACGACCCCCTGCTGGCGGCCGCCCGACGCGCGGGGACGCCCGTGACCACCGAGATCCGCCTGGCGATCGACCGCCTCGATCGCGATCGCACCGTGGGCATCACCGGCAGCGCCGGCAAGAGCAGCACCAGCTCGATGATTGCGCGCGCCCTGGCGGGGCATGGCGCGGGATCGCGGCTTGGCGGCAACATCGGCGGTTCGCTCCTTGGCGCGGCGCCCGTGGCGGGGCAGTGGACGGTGCTCGAACT
This sequence comes from Planctomycetota bacterium, assembly GCA_046047335.1. Classification (GTDB taxonomy): domain Bacteria; phylum Planctomycetota; class Phycisphaerae; order Phycisphaerales; family SM1A02; genus UBA966. The sequence continues at coordinate 2,704 of JBJOIF010000285.1, forward strand.
CTCGAGCGCCATGCTCTGGTGGCTTGGGCCGGGGGCGTCGCTTGCGGGCCTGGCACCGTGGAGCCCGCGCGTTGCCGTGCTCACCAACCTTGCGCCGAACCACGTCGATTGGCACGGCAGCGAGCGGCACTACATGTCCAGCAAGGGGGCGATCCGTGCCGCGCAGCGCGCCGGGGATGCGTTCGTGAGCCTCTTTGCCCACGAGCAACCGGCCGCGGCCGAGGTCGCGGCGCGTGCGGCGGGCGGCGCTTGGTGGGACGCTCCGCGGCCCGACACGCCGGACGCGCTTGCGTCGCTCCTGGAACGGATGGACGTGCCGGGCGCACCGGGGGAGCACCAGCGCCGCAACGCGCGGCTTGCCGTCCTGGCTGCGGAAGCCGCCCTGCGCTCGACGGGCGATCGGCCCGACCGAGCCGCGCTCGAGGATGCCGTGCGCGGGTTCGAAGCGCTCCCGCATCGGCTGCAGTTCGTGGGGACGCACGGCGGCATGCGCTGCTACAACGACTCCAAGAGCACCACCCCCGAGGCCACGTTGCTTGCCGTGGGCGCGTTCCCCGAACCTGCGCGCATTCACCTGATCGTCGGCGGGTACGACAAGAAGGTGGACCTTTCCTCGGTCCGCGACCTCGCTCCGCGCCTCGCGGGCCTCTATGCGATCGGCGCGACCGAGGACCAGTTGGCCCCTGCCCCACCGGCCCTTCGATGCCGGACCCTGGACGTCGCGGTGCGGGCGGCGGCGGACCGGGCGAAGCCGGGGGACGTGCTGCTCCTCTCCCCCGCGTGCGCGAGCTTCGGGCAGTTCTCCAACTACGAGCACCGCGGCGATGCCTTCACCGCGATGGTTCGCGCCCTGTAACATTCCGCCACATGGCCACCCTCGTTGCCTCGTCCCGTGCGGGTTCCCGACGCCTCGCCGCGATCGCTCTGGTGGGATGCACCACCATCGTCGCCGGCTGTTACAGCACGTCGGGCGGCTTCATGCCCCACACCGGCGGTGGGTTCACGTACGAGTCGACCTCCATGCTGCCGACCACGGTCACGCTGCTCAACACCTGCGAGCGCAGCCGCGATCACCCCAACGGGACCCCGTTCTTCATCATGGAGATCCCGCCGGGCAAGCAGCTCACGTTCAACTTCGAGGAGACCGGCGGCGATGACCCGATGCTGCGTCCCTCGCGGATGTCGTACAGCCTCTGGAAGGCGGGTACGCAATCGGGCAAGCTCGAGAACGTGCTCAGCTGCCCGGCACCGGCGTGCCGACGGATCGAGGTGTCGTACCGACCGGCGCCCGAGCAGCCCCGCGCCGACGAGTCGTACCGCCTGCAGGTGAACGAGGACGCCGCGAGCCCCGTGGCGCAGCCCCGGGCACCCAAGGCGGATCGCCCCGCGCCGGACTCGTGACCGTGCCCAACGGCGCGCACCCGGCGGCAAGCGGTCCCGCGGCGCCAGCCGCGTTCCGGATCGGCCATGGCTACGACCTGCATCGGCTGGAGCCGGTTGCTCCCGCTGGCGCGGGACGTCCCTTCATCCTCGGCGGCGTTCGATTCGACCACGATCGTGGACCCGTGGCGCACTCCGACGGCGACGTGCTGATGCACGCACTCACCGACGCGCTGCTCGGGGCGATCGGCGCGCCGGACATCGGCCAGCTCTTCCCCGACACCGCCCCGGAGAACGACGGCCGCGACAGTCGCGTCTTCCTGGAGGCGGCCGTCGAGCGCGTCCACCGCGCGGGCTGGAGGCTCGTCAACGCGGACATGACGGTCATCTGCGAGCGCCCCAAGATGGGCGCCCGCAAGGCCGAGGTGGTGAACTCCCTCTCCCACATCTTGGGGGTGCCCGCCGCCGACCTCAACCTGAAGGGCAAGACGCACGAGCGCGTCGATGCCGTGGGCGAGGGTCGCGCGATCGAGGCCCACGTGGTGGTGCTGCTTGCACGCGACGCCGGCTGATGGATCACCCTAGGATCCGCGCTCCATGAGAGCGATCGTCACTGGCCAGATCGGCGTCGACAAGAAGCCCTACCTCCAGGCGGTGGTCGATGCCGCGGAGCGGGCCCATCGGCGCGTCGAACTCTTCAACGTCGGCACCATGATGTACCGGGAGGCGCCGGACGTGCGCCCGGGACGGATCCTGGACCTGCCGTGGTCACGTCTGGCGAGCCTGCGCCGCGCCGTCCTCAAGGACGTGATCAGCGCCACGACCCCGGCGGCCGACCACCCGAACGTCATCGTCAATACGCACGCCACGTTCCGCTGGCGGCACGGGCTGTTCAGCGCGTTCGACTTCGACCAGCTGCGCATGCTTGAGCCGGAGATGTTCATCTGCCTGGTGGACAACATCGAGGTCGTGCACCACCGACTCCACCAGGAGCACGAGATCGACGCCACGCTCAAGGACTGCATGGTGTGGCGCGAGGAGGAGATCCTGGCGACCGAACTCATGGCGCAGGCCCTCGGCTGCGGGCAGAACTTCTACATCCTGAGCCGCGGCCGCCAAAAGGACACGGTGGAGACGGCACTGCGGCTGGTCACCCGCCCTGAGATGCGCAAGGTCTATCCGAGCTTCCCGATGAGCCACGTCGTCGATATGCCCGACGTGCTTGCGGAGATCGATCACTTCCGCGCCGAGCTCGCACGCCACTTCATCACGTTCGATCCGGGCGACGTGGACGAGAAGCTGCTGCTTGACCGCGGGATCGAGGCCGCTCGCCAGGGCCGCGACTTCGTGGAGGTGGAGGCGCACAGCTTCGGCGGGCGTGCCGGCGGACCGCCGATCAAGGTGCCCGTCCGCGAGATCCTCGACATCGCCGGCGACGTGGACGGCCAGATCTACATGCGTGACTTCAAGCTAATCGACCAGAGCGACATGATCGTCAGCCTGGTGCCGGAGCTGCCCGGGGGCGTGCCCGGACTCTCGAGCGGCGTGGAGCGCGAGCTGCATCATGCCTTCGAACACACCAAGGAGGTCTACGTGGTGTGGAAGCCGAAGAAGAACCCCAGCCCGTTCATCACGGAGACGGCCACCAAGATCTTCCGGTCGGTGCCCGAGGCGCTCGGCTACTTCGAGGAGAAGGGGATGTTCGCCCCGGGAGACCTGTTCGGGCACTGAACCCGGCCCGGGAACCGGGAATCCAACATTCACGTCCGGGTTTGCACTACCCGTCGGTGCGGAACGGGGCTACTCTTGCCGAGGTCCGGCGTCCATCGCCGGCCATGGTTATTGGTCATCGCGAATCGCCCCGGAGCAACGCCCGTGAAGACTCGAACCCCGCCCATGCACTGCGTGGTCACCGCCCTCGCCTCCGCGGCGCTCGCCGCCTCCATCGCGTCCGCGCAGGTGTCGACGCGAAGCGGCGTTGGTGCCATCCCGTATCAAGTTGGACCCGGCAACTACGGCGTGACGTTCCGCACGTGGGCACCGAACGCGAGCAGCGTGTTCGTGGCTGGATCGTTCAACAACTGGAGCAGCACGGCCACGGCGCTCTCCAGCGAGGGCAACGGATGGTGGTCCCGCGACGTCGGACTGGTGCAGGCCGGGACGGAGTACAAGTTTGTCGTCAAGCGTGGCGCCACCTCCTATTGGCGCAACGACCCCCGTGCTCGACGGATGACCAACTCGGTCGGCAATTCGATTGTGTACTCGCCGTCGACGTACCAGTGGCAGACGCCGCCGTTTCAGATGCCGGGCTGGACCGAGTTGGTGCTGATGGAACTGCACATCGGCACGTTCCACCGCCCCGCCGGCCACTCGGGCGTCGGCACCTTCGCCACGGCCGCGCAGAAGCTCGATTACCTCCAGGACCTCGGCATCAACGCCATCGCGCTGATGCCGGTCAATGAGTTCCCGGGCGACAACAGCTGGGGCTACAACCCGTCCTACGCCTACGCGGTGGAAAGTTCGTACGGCGGGCCCGATGCGCTCAAGTCGTTCGTCGACCAGGCCCATGCGCGCGGCATCGCCGTGCTGGGCGACGTGGTCTACAACCACTTCGGACCGAGCGACATGGACCTCTGGCAGTTCGATGGCTGGAGCCTGAACAACCGCGGCGGGATCTTCTTCTACCAGGACGACGCCCGCAGCGGCACGCCGTGGGGTCCCCGCCCGGACTACGGCCGCGGCGAGGTGCGCAGCTACATCCGGGACAACGCCATGATGTGGCTCGATGAGTTCCGCATGGACGGTCTGCGCTTCGACGGCACCAAGTTCGTGCGCCTCTGCGACTACCAGGGACCGTACGCCAACGTCGAGATTCCGGACGGCTGGAGCCTCCTCCAGTGGTGCAACGACTCCGCGGACGCGGCCTTCCCCGGCAAGCTGATGATCGCCGAGGACCTCGGCGAGAACGAGTGGATCGGCAAGCCCACGGGAGCCGGCGGAGCGGGCTTCGACTCGCAGTGGGACGGTGCATTCGCCTTTCCGGTCCGAAGCGTGATCGAGGCGGTCAGCGATGCGGATCGCAACATGTTCACGATCCGCGATGCGGTCACCAAGTCGTTCAACGGCCAGATGGAGCAGCGCGTCATCTACACGGAGAACCATGACGAGGTGGCCAACGGTCGCCGGCGCGTTCCCGAGACGATCTGGCCGGGCAACGCGGGCAGCTGGTTCAGCCGCAAGCGCTCCACGCTGGGCGCCGCGATGGTGCTGACTGCACCGGGCATCCCGATGATCTTCCAGGGGCAGGAATTCCTGGAGGACGGCTGGTTCGCGTCCGAGGATCCGCTGGACTGGTCCAAGGCCGAGACCTATGCGGGAATTCGCCAGCTCTACAAGGACCTGATCGGCCTGCGCCGAAACCTCGGCGGCAACACCAAGGGCCTCTCGGGGTACCACACCAACTTCTTCCACGTGAACGACGGCGCCAAGGTGGTGGCGTTCCACCGCTGGGCGAACGGCGGTCGCGGGGACGACACCGTGGTGATGGCCAACTTCAGCAACACCTCGTTCCCGAACTATCGGATCGGCCTGCCGCGGGGCGGCATGTGGCGCGTCCGCTTCAACAGCGACTGGAACGGCTACTCGTCGGACTACGGCAACTTCGGCGCCTTCGACGTCGCTGCGGATTCGTGGGGCTACGACGGCCTCCCGTTCAGTGGCAACTTCCGGATCGGGCCGTACACGACCCTGGTGTTCAGCCAGAATGGGCCGAGCCGGTTCGACCTGAACGGCGACTGGAGCGTCGACGGCAGCGACCTCGGCATCATGCTCGGCCAGTGGAGCGGCGCCGGCTCAGCGGACTTCAACGGCGACGGCGTCGTGGACGGCGTGGACCTCGGCGCTCTGCTGGGCGCCTGGGGCCAGGTGCAGTAAGCCCTGCGCCTTGAGGCACGTTTGGGCCGCGGGTGGCGCGGCCACCCGGTTCACCGCGTGGAGTCGCGGTGGGCCGGCAGGTACGCCGCGTCGTAGTACTCGCCCACCATCCGGTCGGTGTTGAAGATCGCCGGCACCGTGACCACGGACCGGATGGCCCGCTGGATCCATCGATCGGGCAGCCCGGCTGGGCCGCGGTCGTAGAACTCCGGCACCACCTGCGTCTCGAGCAGTTCGTACAGGCTCTCCGCATCGCGGCGAGCCTGCACCTCGTGATCGGGGTCCTCGGTGCCGTCGCCGATCGCCCAGCCGTTGGTGCCGTCGTAGGACTCCGGCCACCACCCGTCCAACACGCTCAGGTTGATGCCGCCATGCAGCGGCGGCTTCATACCACTCGTGCCGCTCGCCTCGTAGGGCCGCAGCGGGTTGTTCAGCCACACGTCGCAACCCGAGGTCAGCATGCGGCCGACCTCCATGTCGTATTCCTCGATCAGCGCCACTCGGCCCATGAAGCCGGCATCGTGCGCGAAGCGCCAGATCATCTGCGCGTACTCCTGGCCGCCAAGGTCCTTGGGATGCGCCTTGCCCGCGAAGACGATCTGCACCGGTCGATCCTTGCTGGTGAGGATGCGCAGGATGCGCTCGACGTCGTGGAAGATCAGGGGCGCGCGCTTGTAGGTGGCAAACCGGCGCGCGAAGCCGATGGTGAGGGCATCGTCGCGGAATGCCTCGCCGGCGCAGAGCAGATCGAGCGGACCCTCGCCGCGCGCCATCGCCTGACGCCGCAGCCGCGCCCGCACGAACTCCACCAGCCGATGCCGGAGCGCCGATCGCATCGCCCAGAACTCGCCGTTGCCGACCGTGCGCGCCGCGGCCCACGGATCCGCATCGGGCGCGGCGCGGGTGAGGTCGATGCCCACCGAACGACGCCAGAACGAACGCGCCTCGGGCGCGATCCACGTGGGAACGTGCACGCCGTTGGTGATGCTGCCGATCGGCACTTCGTCCACCGGACGGCCGTAGATCTCGTGCCACATCTCCCGGCTCACGCGTCCGTGCAGCTTGGACACGCCGTTGATCCGCTGCGAAAGGCGCAGCGCCAGCACCGTCATGCAGATCGGGCCGGTGTCGGGCTGCTCGCGGCCGAACTCGGCAAAGCTCTCCTGGGTGAACCCGGCCGTCCGCAGGGGCCGCCGGAGTGCCTTCCAGCAGGCGTCCACGTCGTAGCGGTCATGCCCTGCCGGGACAGGGGTGTGCGTGGTGAACACCGTGGTTGAGCGCACGCGCTCGATGGCTGCATCGAGCTCCATGCCCCGGGCCACCAGCATCGAAAGCCGCTTGATGCCGGCGAACGCCGCATGGCCCTCGTTGAGATGGAAGACGGTAATGCGCTCCTTGAGCTTGTTGAGGGCAAGGACGCCACCCACCCCCAGCAGCACCTGCTGGCGCATGCGGAGGTCGTTGTCGCCCTGGTACAGGCCGCGGGTCAGCACCCGATCCCGGCGGCGATTCTCTGGAAGGTCGGAGTCAAGCAGGTAAAGCGGCACGCGACCGACCTGCAACTTCCAGACCTTGGCGCGGACGATGGTGCCGCCGATCGGACAGTCGATGCGGACCTTCGTGTCCACCACCGGCCAGCGCTCGAAGTCGTACGAGGGATGGAGCACGCGGGTGGACCCATCCCCGCGGAACTCCTGCAGGTAGTAGCCCTGCCGGTACAGCAGGCCGATGCCGACCAACGGGACGCCGAGGTCCGACGCACTCTTGAGGTGGTCGCCCGCCAGGACGCCGAGTCCCCCGGCGTACTGCTGCATGCTCTCGTGGATCGCAAACTCGCTCGAGAAGTACGCGACGCGCATCGACTGGGCGTCGGTGTGCTGGGTCTCTTCGAACCAGGAGGCCGTCTCGTAGTAGGCGCGGCGTGCATCGGCGGCGTCCTGCACGAGGCGGCGGAACCGTTCGTCGGCCACCTTGGCCTCAAGCACGCCGGCGTCGACCCCCGTGAGCACGCCCATCGGAGAGTGCTTGGTGGCTTCCCAGAGCGTCGGGTTCAAGGCCGCAAAGGGACGCTGGCCGATCTCGTTCCAGCTGAACCAGCAGTCCTCGGCCAGGGTGCGCAGGGCATCGATGGTGCCGAAGGGGTCGGAGACGCGGGGCAGCGGTCGTCGGGGGGACATGAGGCTCGGTCCGGGAGGGCACGGCCTCGGCCAGGCGGCTCAGCAGCGCGCCGTGGCCTCGGCCAGACGCCGCATCCTAGCCGCATCAAGTCCCAAGAGGGCGTCCGGAGCCATCCGCCACCGCCACTGGCGGCTCGCGCGGCCCGGCACGTTCATCCGTGCGGCACGACCCAGCCCGAGGTGATCCTGCATCGCCACGATCGCCGTGCGCGCCGGCGACTGCATGACGAGATCCACGATCGACCGAGGCAGCCCACGGGCGGCCTCGCGCGCGCCCGACGCTCCGACGTACGCCGCGTATCGCAAGCGCGCGTCAGCGCGGAGCCCCTGCCACCATCCCAGCGTGGTGTCGTTGTCGTGCGTGCCTGGGTACGCGACGCAGTCCACCGGGTGCAGGCACGGCAGGTCCCCGCTGGCTGGCCCGTAGAAAGCGTTGTGCACGAGCTTCATGCCCGGGAGACCGAAGCGCCGGCGAAGGGCGATGACCTCATCGGTGACGGCGCCGAGGTCCTCGGCGACCAGCGGCAGCCGGCCGCACTCGCGCTCCACGGCCTGCAGGATCTGCGCGCCGGGCGTCGGCCGCCACGTGCCGTGCATCGCCGTGCGGGCATCCCCCGGGATCTCGTAGGCATGCACGAAACCGACGAAATGATCGATGCGCAGCGCGTCGAAGCGGTCGAGCGCGGCGCGGATGCGCGACGTCCACCAGGCGAACCCCGTGCGACGGTGTTCCGACCAACGGTAATGGGGATGGCCCCAGAGCTGACCGGTGGTGCTGAAGCAGTCGGGCGGCACGCCGGTGACGACCTCGGGTCTCCCCTGCCCATCGAGGCGGAAGAGGCGCGGGTTCGACTGCACGTCCGCGGAATCGAGCGGCACGAAGATCGGCACATCGCCGAGGAGCAGCACGCCCAGACGTGCGCAGTGGGCGCGCAGCATGGACCACTGTCGGTCAAACTCGAACTGGAGCCACGCGTGGAACGCGGGATCGGCCACCGTGCCCGGACGGGCCGCGGCGAACGCGCACCACGCGTCCAACCACCACGCGTGGCGGCGACGGAAGGCGCGAAGCGCCGGCGGCTCCCCGCGACCCTCTCCGCGATAGGCGCGCCACGCCGCCAGAAGTCGCGGCATCTTGAAGCGCCGCGCCGCCGCCCAGTCGACCGGGCCAGACGGGCCCACGGCGCGTTCGCCGCGCTGGGGCCGCAGCGCGGCGCGCGGGAGCAGACCTTCGTCCGCCAGCAGATCGAGGCTGATGAAGAGCGGTTCGCCGGCGAAGCTCGAGGTGCTGGCGTACGGCGAGTCACCGGGGCCAACCGGCCCGATTGGAAGCATTTGCCAGATGGACTGGCCGGAGGCCGAACACCACGTGGCGAAGTCATGCGCCGCGGGGCCAAGGTCGCCGACGCCGTGCGGCGCCGGCAGGGACGACAGGTGGAGCAGGACCCCGGCGCGGCGGCGCGCGAAGATCGCGGGGACGGCAGGTTGGCGGGTGGTCATCGATGGCCTCACTTGGCGCGGCGAACCCAGACTCTGCCCCCGACCGGCGGAACCGTGGCCCGGCGCAACCCGTCGTCGGCGATGCCCGCCGTGCCCCACGCATCGTCCCACCCGTCGCCAAGTTCGGGGAGTTCGAGGGTTGCCGGCGCATCCCCGGCGTTCAGCGCCACCAGCACCTGCTCGCCGGCGAGTTCACGCATGAACACCCAGGTTCGCTCGGCGTCCATGCAGCGCACCGTGCGGAACGAACCGGACCGAAGCGACGCATGGCCGCGCCGCAGCGCGATCGCGCGGCGGTAGAAGTCGAGCATGCCAGGCTCCGGCACGCAGGCGGGATCTTGCCACGGGCCCACGTCGTCCCAGAGCATGGGCTTCCGGTTGTTCGGGTCGTTGGAGCCCCACATGCCGACCTCGTCTCCGTAGTAGATCATCGGCGCACCGACGTACGTCATCTGGAGGAGCACCAGCAACCGCTGCCGCGCGTAGTCGGCTGGACCGGGCCGCGAGGGGTCATACGGGTCGCCATCCTGCTCGCGGTTGCGGTGGTTGTACTGGCGGTCGGGATTGCGGGCCATGCTCGCGATGCGGTCGGTGTCGTGGCTGTCAAGCAGATTCATCATCGCGTAGCCGCACTCGGCCGGATACGCCAGCCGGAGCTCGGCGAGACGGCGATCGAGTTCGCTCACGGCGATTCGGTTCTCCCGGTCGATTGCCCAGGCGATGGCTGGCTTCGCGAACTCGTAGTTCATCACGGCGTCGAACGCCCGGCCGTCGAGCCATTGGTCGGCACGCTCCCAGATCTCGCCCACGAGGAACGCGTCCGGATTGATGCGGCGTACCTCGGCGCACCACTCGTGCCAGAAGGGCAGCGGAACCTCGTTCGGCACGTCCAGCCGCCACCCATCGATGCCGTCGGATGGGTCGCCGTCGCCGTCGGGATCCATCCACCGCCGGGTGATGTCGTGGATGTGCTTGCGCACCTCGTCGCTGGCGATGCCCTTCTCGGGATCCTTGCGGAACACGGGGAGTTCGCTGAATCCCCACCACGCCTCGTACTTGAATGGATCCCAAGACGTGACGTCGAACCACCCCGCGAACCGGCTGGACGGCCCGTTTCGCTTGACGTCCTGGAACGCGGGGTGGCCCGTACCGCAATGGTTGAAGACGCCATCGATCACCACGCGGAAGCCCATCGACTTGGCGTCGCGGATGAAGTCCAGGAACAGGCGATCGGTTGGCGTGAACGTCCACGTGGACGGGTCGAGGATGTCCTCGCGCTCGGCAGCAGGCGCGTAGTCGCCGCGGGTGCCGAAGTGTTCGTCGACGTGGACGTAGCTCGTCGTGTTGTACTTGTGCGGCGTGCTCGCCTGGAACATCGGCATCAGGTAGAGCGCATTGATGCCGAGCGACCGCAGGTACGGCAGCTTGGCGCGCAGCCCAGCGAGGTCACCACCGGCGAAGCGATCGAACACGTAGTGCCGGTAGAAGCTCTGTCCGTCCTTGCCCTCATCGCCGTACGGCTTGTACCAGTCGTCGGTCCACGGCATGGTGCGCGCCGGATCGTTGCCCGGATCGCCGTTGCGGAAACGGTCCACCATGACCTGGTACCACACGGCGTCCTTCGCCCACTGCGGGGTGCGGAAGCCGGCGGCGGCGGAATCGAGCGAATGGGAGTCTGGGTCCATGGCGTTGAACGAGCCGTCCTGAAGGCGGAAGGTGTAGCGGAGCGCGGGCGTGCCGGGGGGCCGAACCGTCGCCTGCCAGGCATCCATCGGCCCGATGCGGCCGAGCCGACGCATCGGGATCACCCCGCCCTCCGAGGGGTCGAGCACCAGGAACGCCTGTTCCACGTCTCCTGCCAACGTCCGCAGGCGGATGGCGACCTGCCCGTCCGGCATGGGCTGTACGTCCTGGGCAGACCGCGGCCGGTGGATCACCGCGTCCGCGGCGATGCGACCATCGCCCAGTTGCGCACCCGACGGGTCCAAGGCGACGTCGGGGCCGAGCAGGAGCACCGAGTTGGCGCCGCCGTTGTGATCGTCGACCCGCAGCGGGTTGGACGGGTCGGCGATCCACCGGGCCCCGTCGAGCACGAACTTGTACGTGCGGCGCCCCTCGGGGATCAGGGCCTCCACCGTGAATCCGCCGGTGCCGTCCGGCTGCATCGGCAGCGCCTGGCCGAGCCACCCCGTGAAGTCACCGGCGAGCTGCGCGCGTGCAGCACCCGCCGCGGCGGCCGCCGGAAGCGTCAGGCGAACCCGCCACCGGCCGTCGGCGGTCGGCACGGCCGTGCCGCCGGGCGGGACCACCGCAGCAGGGCTCGCCGCGGATCGGCGAAGGATCGTCGACGGCGGCTCGGCACGGGCATCGCGCACGTCGACCATCGCGAGCAACGCGATGCCGGCGAGCGCGGCGAGGGTGCTTGCTATTCTTCGGCCCATGGCTCGTGACGGCGTGGCCGCCAATTTGGCAAGGATAGGCGCGCGCAGCGTGCGCTGGACCCTTGCCTTGGCCGCCGCGATCCTCGTGGCCTGGGCGTTCGTCCACGTGGCGATCCGGCAAGCGAGCGGACCGTCCGGCCCACGCGACGGGATCGTCCTGCGGGTGCTCCACTGGTCCGGCGAGGGCGGTCCGGAAGAGGACGAGATCGTCGACCGGAGCCTGCGTGCCTTCGAGGCCGCGAACCCCGGCATTCGCGTCGAGCGGATCAACCCCGGGGACGCCGGGAGCTTCTACACCAAGTTGCAGACGATGATGGCGGCCGGCGATCCGCCCGACGTGTTCTACGTGGGCAACGAACGGGTGCCGAGCTTCGCGGAACTCGGCCTCCTGGAGCCCCTCGACGAGTTCGTGGCACGGGACGCCGCCGATCCCTCGCCCGGCGCCCTGCGCCTGGAGGAGTTCTTCCCGCAGGTGGTGGACGCCTTCCGCTACGATGGCGAGCACGCCGGTCGCGGCACGCTGTGGGGAATCCCGAAGGACTTCACCACGGTGGGCTTCTACTGGAACAAGGACCTGTTCCGGCGTGCAGGGCTCGCCGCGCCGCGCCCGGACTGGACCTGGGACGACTTCATCGCCGCAGCGCGCGCCATCGGGGCCCTGACCGACGAGTCGGGAGCGCACCTCACCGGTGCCGAGTTCGTGACGTGGCCGGCGATGGTGCGTGCGTACCTCTTCACCGAGGGCACGGACGTCGTGGGCCAGTCCTTCGACGACGTCACGCTCGACGATCCGCAAGCACAGGCGGCACTCGAGCGGTTGCGTGCCTGGCGCCACGATGAGGAACACGCCCTCACGAGCGGCCGGAGCAAGATCGCCACCGGCGCCGCCGTATTCGCCACCGGCCGCGTCGGGATGGCCGGGCCGTTCGGCCGCTGGGTGGTGCCGGAGTACCGCCGCATCACGGGGTTCGACTGGGACTTCGCACCGCTGCCGCGCGGCAGCGCGCGGGCCAACATCATCCTGACCGTGAGTTGGAGCATCTCCAGCCGGTCCCGGCACAAGGACGAGGCATGGCGACTGGTCCGGTGGCTCACCGGGCGCGAGTCCCAGGAGGAGCAGGCGCGGCTGGGACTGGCGATCCCCGCCAACCGCGCCGCAGCGGAAGGCCCGGCGTTCGTCGACCCGTCCGCCAAGCCCGAATCGGACCGTGCGTTCCTTGAACCGATCCCGAACGCGCGCGTCATCGACTGGCCGCCCAACCCAAAGTTCGAGGCGCTGTTCGGCTCGACCATGGACGAGGGACTCAAGACCGGCACGCGATCGGTGCCCGAGGCGATCGCCACCTTCACCGAGCAGTGGCGCCAAGAACGCGACAGCCCGCTCGGCAAGGGTGGGTTCCCGCCGGTGCGCTGGGACTGGATCGCCGGTGGGCTGGCCGCGGTGCTCGCCGTGCTCGCGGCCATCGCGTGGCGATGGCGACGGGCCAATCGGCTCCCCCGCCACGAGGCGCGGGAGGAACGTGCGGGGTACCTATTCGCCTCCCCATGGATCATCGGCTTCGCCGTGTTCATGGCGTTCCCGGTGGTGCTCTCGCTGGTGCTGTCGTTTGCGCAGTGGAAGGGACTCTCCACGCTCGATGAGGCCCGGTGGGTGGGGCTGGGGAACTACCGCCAGCTCCTGACGACCGATACGCGGCTGCGGACCAGCGTGGTCGTCACGCTCTACTACGTGCTCGTGGCCGTCCCACTCGGCCAACTGCTCGCCCTGGGGGCCGCCGTGCTCATGCACCGCAAGCTGCGCGGCATCGCCTTCTTCCGTGCCGCGTGGTACCTCCCCAGCGTCCTCGCCGGCGTCGGGGTCGCGGTGCTCTGGCGTTGGGTGTTCGATTCGGATGCCGGACTCATGAACCAGGTGCTCGACCACCTCGTGGGTTCGGCCCATGGACCGCTCCAGTGGCTGGGCATCCCGCCGCTCGGGCTGGAACCGCCGCAGTGGTTCGGCCGAGACGCCGGACGATGGGGGCCGCCCGCCTTCGCCATCATGAACGCCTGGTTCCTGGGGGGATCCATGGTGATCTACCTGGCTGGCCTGCAGGGGATTCCCGAGGAGCTGCACGAGGCCGCCGAGGTGGACGGCGTGGGAAGGGTCCGGCGATTCATCGGCATCACCCTGCCGATGCTCAGCCCCGTGATCCTCTTCAACGTGCTCATGGCGGTGATCGGCAGTTTTCAGGTGTTCACGCAGGCCTTCGTGATGACCGGCGGCGAGCCCGGCGACCTGACGCGCTTTTACGTCCTCTACCTCTTCAACCAGGGCTTCGAGTACTACGAGATGGGGTACGCCTCGGCGATGGCGTGGCTCCTGCTCGTGGCGGTGCTTGCCGTGACCGCGGTCATCCTCCGCACCAGCGCCAGGTACGTCTACTACGAGGCCCTCAGGAAGTGACGATGCGCCGCACCTGGGCCTCCATCTTCACGTATGCGCTTCTTGCGGCCGGCACGGCGGTGTTCCTGTACCCGCTCTGGTGGATGGTGATGGTGAGCCTCAAGACCCCGGAGGCGGCGCAGGCCGCCACGGTCGAAGGGGGCTTCGCCGCGGCGTGGGTGGCGGACCCGCAGTGGTCCAACTATCCCGAGGCCCTCGGCGAGATGGGCAGCGGCGCCAAGGGACGCGGCTTCGTCGATGCCCTGGCCAACAGCATCGTGATCACGGTGCTGACCACGCTCGGCACCGTGCTGAGCTCGAGCCTGGTGGGGCTGGCGTTCGCGCGCATCCGCTTCCGGGGGAGCCGAACCATGTTCCTGGTGATGCTGGGAACGATGATGCTTCCCGCCCAGGTCACCATGATCCCGCTGTTCATCCTCTTCCGCGGGCTGGGGTGGGTCGACACGTTCCTGCCGCTCGTGGTGCCGGCGTTCTTCGGGAACGCGTTCTTCATCTTCATGTACCGCCAGTTCATCGCCCAGGTGCCCGAGGCGCTCCTCGAGGCCGCGCGCCTCGACGGCCAGGGCTGGATCGGCATCTGGTGGCACGTGATCCTGCCGCTCACGATGCCGGTGACGGCGATCACGGCCGTGTTCACGTTCATCGGCACGTGGAACGACTTCCTGGCACCGCTCATCTACCTGCAGGGCGATGACCAGGCCACGCTGAGCATCGCGCTCAACTCGTTCCGGAACCAGTACGGCGGGATCACCAAGGTGCACCTGCTCATGGCCGCAAGCCTGACCACCATGGTGCCGTGCATCCTGCTTTTCCTGGCCGCGCAGCGGCAATTCATCGAAGGCCTCGGCAAGGGCGCCGTGAAAGGCTGACGGAGACAACCCATGGCCACCATCGAGCTTGATCGCGTCAGCAAGACCTATCCGCCGGACGTCCGCGCCGTCCACGAGGCATCGCTCTCCTTCCGTGACGGCGAGTTCGTGGTCCTGGTCGGTCCATCCGGATGCGGCAAGAGCACCCTGCTGCGCATGATCGCTGGCCTCGAAACCATCACCGGCGGCCGAGTCTCCATCGGTGGCCGGGTGGTGAACGACGTGCCTCCCAAGGACCGGGACGTGGCGATGGTGTTCCAGAACTACGCGCTCTACCCGCACATGACCGTCCGTCGGAACATGGCTTTCGGCCTGCTCCGGCGGCGTCGCCACGGCGGTCTCTCCGGCCTGCTGTTCCACGGCGCAGCGCGGCGGCAGGAACTCGCCGACATCGACCGCCGCGTGCTGGAGACGGCGCGGACCCTGGGCATCGAGCCGCTCCTCGACCGCCTGCCGCGCGCGCTCAGCGGAGGTCAGCGACAGCGCGTGGCCCTCGGGCGCGCGCTGGTGCGGGATCCGCAGGTGTTCCTCTTCGACGAGCCGCTCTCGAACCTGGACGCTCGGCTGCGGATCGAGATGCGGGCGGAGATCCGCGAAATGCACCGGCGGACCCGCGCCACGATGGTCTACGTGACGCACGACCAGGAAGAAGCAATGACGCTCGCCGACCGCATGGTGGTGATGCGTGGCGGCATCGTTCAGCAGATGGGCATGCCCGAGGAGTGCTACGCGCGGCCCGCCAACCGATTCGTGGCCGGGTTCGTGGGAACCCCGGTGATGAACTTCGTGGAGGGCTCGGCCGAGGCCGGCACCTTCCGCGGGCAGGGCCTGGCACTGGCGCTGCCGCCGGGACGGTGGAGCGAGGCCTTGGCCGGGCCGTGCGTGCTCGGCATCCGGCCGGATCGGCTTCGCGTGGTCCAGGCCGGCCAGGGCGCCCCCGAGGGCGCGTGGAGGTCGACGATCCGGGCGATCGAGCGGCTCGGCGACCGGACCGACGTGGTGCTTGATGCCGCGCAGGCACGGCTCGTGGCACGGGTCGAGAACGACCCACGGTTGGCAGAGGGCGGCGAGGCGTGGGTTGTCCCCGACCCGTCCGCGCTCCACGCCTTCCGGCCCGGCGACGCGGGCGCGCGCATCCCGTGAATGCACACGGGCCCGGCGCGAGGCCGGGCCCATGGAAGCGTGTCGGGCTGAACCGGGGCAAGCGTCCCCGGCGATCGGGTCAGGCCGGGCACTCGCCCCAGCCGCCGAGCAGACCGCCGAGGTCGATGCCGTCCACGGTGCCGTCGGCGTTCAGGTCGGCCTCGCAGCCGGCGCACTCACCCCACGCGCCGAGCAGGCCGCCGAGGTCGATGCCGTCCACCGCGCCATCGCCGTTCAGGTCGGCCGGGCAGTTGTTGGGCTCGTCGCCACCGCCGATCGTGACGAACTGGTCGCCCTCGATCGTCGCGAAATCGATCCGGAGCGCACCGGACGTGCCGCCGACGTAGCCGCCGAAGCCGTCGCCGCCCAGGTTCCCCGAACCCACCGGCAGCGAGCCGAGCACCTGGTTGGACATGTAGTCGTGGCCGCCACCGTTCACGAACGCGCACACCTTGATGGCGCTGGTGCCGTCCCAGTCGATCAGCGCGAGCGGGATCTTGATCTCAAGGCCCGTGCGGACGCCCTCGCCCGAACCGGGCTTGGCCGGATCGCCCGACACCCCACCGATGTTCGAATTGTTGAGCGCGGCCTCCAGCCCGTACTGGTTCGCCTCGAGCAGGTTGCAGCCCAGCTCGGTGCTCCATGCCCCGGCGCCGACGTAGCCACCCACGCCGCCGCCCTCGGTGAGCAGCTGACCGAAGTTGACGTACATGGTCGGTGGGACCTGCGGATCGGCCCCGAAGTCGCCGCCACCCGCGGTGAAGAACATCACGGCGTCGGCCGCGAAGCCCTCGTCAAAGCGCAGGCCAGGGATCGGATTGCCCTTCTCATCGACGCCCGAACCCATTCGGTTCAGGTTGTTGAAGTCGAGGTCGGGGTTGTCGCCGCGCAGCTCGTTCTGGCCCGCATCGGCGCGGCTGTCAATGAAGATGTCGAGCTTGTTGAAGTTCGACTCGAGGTTGCCGGCAAGGGTCAGGTACAAGAAGCCCCCATCGACGTCGAGCACGGCGAAGGCGCCATCGAGCTCGCTGCCGTTGCAGAACCCATTGACGCCACCATCGGAGGCGTCGCCGAACCCGGTGTGGACCGACTGGACGCCGACCGCAGGACCGTAGGCCTTGTCGGCGGAGCCGTCGATGACGATGCCGCCGGCGAACGCCGCGGCGCCACAGAGAAGGACCGATGACGCGACGAAGGAGTGCTTCATGACTGGATGGTGCTCCGATATGTGATGATTCTGGACTGCAGCCGCCGGGTGGACCGGACCAACCGCCCAACTGTAGACCCAAGACGCACAAAGTCCAACTCAGGTGCGGTGAACGCCCGGGAATCCCCGGAGATCCCCTCGGAGTTCCCACCGGATCGGCCGACAGGTTCCTGTAACCGCTGTGTGCCACGCACCGCCCTATCCTCCGAGCGATGCCCCGGTTCCGGCTTCTGGTCGCCTACGACGGCACCGACTTCCACGGCTGGCAGCGTCAGGACCGCGCCGACGGCCCGCCCCTGCGGACCGTGCAGGGGGTTCTGGAAGACGCCGTGGCCGTGGCGGTCGGGGCACGGGTGTCGGTGATGGGAGCGAGCCGCACCGATGCCGGTGTCCACGCCTTGGGACAGGTGGCCGCATTCACGGCCGAGACACGCATCCCGGAGGACCGATTGGCGATGGCGATCTCTGCCCGGCTGCCCGAGGACGTGCGCGTCTGGCATGCCGAGCGGGTCGACCCGCAGTTCGATCCGATCGGCGACTGCACCAGCAAGTGCTACCGGTACTCGATGCAGCACGGCGTGGATCGACCGGATCCGGCGCTCTTGTTCTCGCGGGGCACGACGTGGACCACGCGGCATCGCCTGGACGTGTCACGGATGCGGGCCGCGGCGGCTCGGTTGGTCGGCACCCATGACTTCGCGGCATTCGCGCAGGCGAGCCATGGCCGCGAGACCACGGTCCGCACCGTATTCGGCTGCGCGGTGCTCGAGCCACGCCCGGGGCAGGCGGTGATCGAGGTGGCCGGGAGCGGGTTCCTCTACAACATGGTGCGGATCATCGCGGGCACGCTCGTCGATGCCGGCCGCGGCACGATCGACGCCGCCGACGTGGACCGCGCGTTGGCCACCGGTGACCGGGCGTTGGCCGGGCCGACGCTGCCGCCGCACGGGCTGCGCCTGGAGTGGGTGCGCTACGGGACTCGACCGGGGACGGTGGCATGCGGGTAGTCCGACCCGGCATGGTCGCCATCGTCGCGGTGGCGGTCATGGCATGCCTGTGGCGCGAGGCGCCCGCGCAGCTTCCGGCGCTGCCCGGAGGTCTCGCCGAACGCGGAGCCGCCGCCGGAATGATCGCGACGCTTCGCGCCGAGATCGACCGGCTGTCCGCGCAGCCGCCCTCGGCCGCTCGTGACGTGGCGCTTGCCTATCGCCGAGTCGCCTTCGACGCGCTGTTTCACGGCCTTGGGGCCGGCCCAGACGAGCAAGCGCTCTGCGTCGCGGGCATTCGGCTGGGGTGGCTCCGCGAGCAGGTGGATGGGGTGCTGGCCGCCCCCGCGGCCGGTGCGTCGCGCGAGGACATCGACGCGCGCCTGGTGGAGTTTGCACGCGCTGCCGCGCAGGGCATGACGTCGATCCCGCCGCCAACGCGGCCGGAGGAGAGCCTCCGCGCCGTGCTCCGCCCCCTGCGCGAGGCGGTCGCCTTGGCCGAAGGCGCGGGCGGGGTCGCACCCTCGTCGGCGTGGCCCGACGCGCCGATGCTCGGGACGTTGACGACGGCCGGCTCGGGGGCCGAGGCGACCGTCGGGGCGGGCGAGCAACACGGGGTTGCGGCGGCGGACTCGGCAACGCAGGAACTGCCGCAAGCGCTTGCCACGGTTGCTTCGTTCGATGACGGCGCCCTGCGCGCGGACCTGCGCCCGACGGCCCGGGAAGTCCGACGACGGGTGGAACGCAGCAGCAGCGCCGTCCAGGCATGGATTGACGCGGGGGGAGTGGACGGACCACCTCCGGAGGCGGACGCGGTGCTCGACGCGGCCGCAGACCTACGGCGGCTGACGCTCCTCGACCAGCACGTGGACGTCGCCGGCGCGCACCACGCCCCTGCGCGGGACCGTTTCCGTGGTGTCACCAAGGCCTGGGGGGACGCGCTCCGTGATCGCACCCGTCGCGACGCCGCGCGTCGTAGCATCGATGCCTTCGAGGCAGAGCGCACGGCGTTCATTCCGATGCCACTCGAAGCGGCACTCCGGCGGGGGTCCTCGGACGCTTCGGCTGCCGTGCATGGCCGAGGGACCGACGTGCTCGCGGCCATCGACCGATGCCGCGCCGGCTGGATCACCGGATGGCTCGACACGCGCGGCAGTCCCGCCGCGCGCGAGGCCGCCGAGCGATGGGTGAGGCTCCTC
>JBJOIF010000286.1:0-3989 GCA_046047335.1 Planctomycetota bacterium
AAGCCCGGCGAGTG
Source organism: Planctomycetota bacterium (assembly GCA_046047335.1). GTDB lineage: Bacteria > Planctomycetota > Phycisphaerae > Phycisphaerales > SM1A02 > UBA966. The sequence goes on from JBJOIF010000286.1 coordinate 15, forward strand.
CCAGGTCGACTGGGAGATGGCCCGCGGTGACCTGCGCGAGCGCACGATGCGCCAGCTCGAGGACGTCTTCGGCATCCGCGACATCCGCTCGCGGATCCGTGCCGAGCGCCTCGTGACGCCTGCCGACTGGCAGGGCGAACGCATCGCCCACGGGGCCACGTTCAACATGGCGCACAACCTCGGCCAGATGCTGCACCGCCGCCCCCACCACCGCGTCCAGGGCTTCGACGGCCTGTGGCTCGTCGGCGGCGGCACGCATCCGGGGAGCGGCCTTCCGGTCATCTTCCTGTCGAGCGAGATCACCTCCCGGCTGCTGTGCGCCGAGGAAGGCCTTCCCGATCCCGTCACGCCGCGCGCCACCCCGGCGGCTGTGGCCTGACCGCCGCCTCCGTCACAGCGCCGTGCGGATCGCCCAGAGGTCCGGATAGAGCGGCGTGAACAGCGTGGTACGCAGGTACTCCGCGCCCGCGGAGCCTCCGGTGCCCTGCTTGAACCCGATGGTTCGCTCCACCATCTTCACGTGCCGGTAGCGCCACTCCTGGACGCCCTCGTCGAGGTCGATCAGGCGCTCGCAAAGGTCGCGGAGCGCCGGGTGCGATCGGTACACCCCCATCAGCGTCGCCGGCATGTCCGGATCCGCTGCCACCGGCTGCGTGACGTCGCGGCCGAGCACGGACTCCGGCACGGCGATCCCGTGACGGCCGAGGGCACGCGCGAATGCATCCCAGACGGTCGGCGCACGGAAGGCGTCCTCGAGGGCACGACGCTCCGGGGACCCCTCGGCCTGCAGGCCGAGCACGCGGGGGTTCTTCTTGCCCAGGAGGAACTCAAACGCGCGGAACTGCCAGCTCTGGAAGCCCGAGGCGCTCTCCAAGAACGACCGAAAGCTGAGGAACTGCACGGGGGTCATCGTCTCGAGCACGTCGACCTGGGCCACCATGGTCTTCAGGATCACGAGCATCCGCCGCAGCGTTGCCGCGGACGTCGCCAGATCGCCCTGCACGAGCGCATCCCGCAGGTGGGTGCCCTCGTGGATCTGCTGCCGGAACCAGAGCTCGTACACCTGGTGGATCACGATGAAGAGCATCTCGTCGTGCTCCGGGCCGTCCGAGACGGGCCGCTGCAGCGAGAGAAGCTCCGGGATGCGCAGGTAGCTGCCGTAGGTGATGGGAATCCGCTTCGCGCCGTCCATGGTTTCTCCGTTCATCGTCCGATCGCGCCGCGCGCGCCTTCCACCGTCAGCGTGCCCTTCACGAGGTCCCAGCGGAAGGCGTGCGCACGCATCGGGGTGGTTCCGCCGCGCTGGATCACGGTGACCAGTCGTCCCGGGCCTCCTCGTGCGACGCCCACCTGCGACGGCACGTCGAGATCGAACTCGCCGGCCTCCACGTCCATGGTCTGGGTTCGCACCTGCACGCGGCCATCGGCGAAGACTCGGGTCAGCTCCGCGGGCCCGCCGAGCGCCAGCGCCCCGTCGGCACCTGCCGCGGCGGGGGCGCCGGCCTCCACGCCGCGGACCGTCGCCACCATCCGGTCGGCGCTGACGGTCCCGGTGGCCGCGGTCGAGATTCCCAAGTGGTCCATCACCACCTCGCGCTCGAGCACGATGCGTGCCGTTCCGTCGGTGCGCCGCTCGAGGGCGAGCGATCGCTTCCACGTGAATCGCGTGGTGCCGTGCGGACTGAACGGGCTCTTGGGCGCGTCCGCGGCCGCGGGCTCCACGGGCGGCGGTGGGTCGAACACCAGGAGTGCCCCCGCTCCGTCCACCGCGGCGCTGCCCGTGGCGCCGTCGTAGCTGACGTTCGGGGCGTTCATCCGGAACACGCGCGGCTCGCCCTGCCGGCGTGCATCCTCCCACTGCCGTGCCTCCAACCGTACCTCGCCCGATGCACGCATCGTGCCCATCGCCATCGCGCCGTCGGCGCCACGGGGCCGCAGTTCCACCTGCACCTCGTCGGCATCGAGCGCCTCGGCCTCGCGCGCCTCGCGGGACGCACGCACCTTGACCGCGCCCTGCAGGAGGAGCAGACCGCGACCCTTGCCCGCCGTGCCCGGCGCAGCAGCCGCGTCCTCCGAGTAGGCGAGGGATTCCCGCCACGCGGCCTGCATGCGCGGCACGCCATCGATCCGCGGCCGCCCCATGCGCCCCTCGACCGGCGCCAGCACGGGGTTCACGAACGAGCTCGCCCGACCGGGCCCAAGCGCTCGCACGCGCGCCGGGGCCTCCTCGACGCGCACCTCCGCCAGCTGATCGAGCACCAGGTTCCCTTGCACCACCAGGACGTCTGGCCCCACCAGGCGGGCGCTCCGGCCAAGGCCATCGCCCTCGAGGCGCGAGGCGAACACCCGCGCTCCATCCCTCATGCGCAGCTCCACGGGCCCTTCGGCCGTGACCTCGCCGAGGTCGCTGCGTGCCGCGTCGTCCTGGGCACCACCGCGCGCCTCCACGAACGTGGCGCGCAGCGAGTCGGCCCACAGCATCTGCTCGCCGTCGCCGGCCATCACCCCACCGGTGGCGGACAGCGTCCGCGGCTGCGCGTCCCCGGCGGCGTTCGGCGTGAGCGCCACCACCACCTTCTTGGCCTCAAACGTGCCGGCCGATGCGCCCAAGCCCTCGGCCCGCACGCCGCCATCGGCGATGATCCGCCGCACCACGTCCTTCTTGCCCACGGGCCGCGCCTCCACGTCGAGCGTGGCGGCCTGCATCTGGAAGTCCGTGCCGCGGACATCCACGTCGCCCAGGAACGATGCCCCGCGGAACGCGCCTTGGGCATCGCCCACCCCGGGCGCCAACCGAAGCGACATCTCGTGCGACCACGACACCAGGAGCGGCTTGCCGCCGGCCGGTCCCATGACGATCGTGCCCGGGCTGGTCGAGCCTCCCGTACCTGCCGCGCGATCGAGGTCGAACGAGGCCGACGCGAGCGTGAACGCCGGCGTCTCCACCGTGGCCGGATCCGCTTCCGTGCCGCGCAGCGCCACACGCTCCACCCCGGACTCGAACGTCGCGGTGGCTGCCACGATGACGGCCTCGGAACGCGAGTCCTCGATCCTCGCCGGCGAACCGCGCACGGTGAGCCGAACGCCGTCCTCTGCCGTCGGCCGCGCCACGTCGGCCCCCGCGGGCACCATGACCAACCGACCGCCAAAGGTCACCGTCACCGTGTCCTCAGTCGACGGCTCCCCGTCGATCGCGGCCAAGGCCACCAACGGCACTTGCATCGCCGGCGGGCCGGCAAGCGCCACGAAGGAGCCAGGTGCGCCGAACGGATCCCCGGCCGAGGCGATCCCAAGCCCGCCGCCTTGGCGCAGCACAAACACCGCCTCCAGTTCCTGGCCCGTCAGCGTGGTCACGCGGTCGCCTTCCACCGACACCACCTCCACGCCGTCGTGGAGCGTCAGCACGAAGAGCCGGCCCGGGTCAGCCACGGGCGGCGCGGAGGCGATCACCATCGCCGCGATCCAGCCGGCCCCGGCTCGCGCGGGCGCCGGAACTCCGCTGGCCCGGCCGCGCGGTCCTGGCGCCGCGGCCTTAGGCCGCACGATGCGCGCCGGCGACAGGGCCCGGTCGATCACCAGACGCTCGACGGTTCGCCCATCCGTCGAGAGGGTCAGCGACAGCCCCTGCCCCTCGAAGTGCAGGGCATCGCCGATGATCCGGAACTCGCGGTCGCATCGCACCTCGCCGCTCTCGGCATCGAACGTGGCCTCCGGCGCCTCCACCACGATCTCGGGCGCATCGGTCCGCAGGTCCACGGCCCGGCCCTCGGGGGCGCGGTACACGCGGATCACCACGTTGCCGTCAATACGGCCGCTCTCGAGCTCGCGCCGAGGCACCCGCGCCGTCATCCGGTCACCGCGCATCGTGACCACGCGCCCGCCATCGCCGTACAGCACCGCGCGCGGCGATTGCATGTCCAACCGCTTGTCCGGCAACGGATCGATGCGCGAGGCCGTGTACTGCTGCTTGAGGCG
>JBJOIF010000287.1:0-2585 GCA_046047335.1 Planctomycetota bacterium
CCAGGGAGCCCAAGCGAAGGCTCAGCGCCAAGAGCAGGCACAGCGGTGCCATGGCTGCATCCCACGCCACCATCAACGCTTGCTTGCCCCGGCGGGGCATGCCATCGACTACGCGCGCCACGCGCCTCAACGCGTGCAGACTGTCCGGAACACCCATCTCCCAGATTCTACGGCGATCGGGCGACGGGACGCAAGCCGATTCCCAAAGCCGCATAACCTTGCCGACCATGGCCTCCGTCGTCTTCTACTTCGAGCTGCACCAACCCTGGCGGCTGCGGCGTTATTCGGTGTTCGACACCGATCCGTTCTATTTCGACAACGAGGCCAACGCGGGCATCCTGCGCAAGGTGGCCGACAAGTGCTACCGCCCCACCACGGCCAAGCTGCTTGACCTGGTCCGCCGGCACGATCGCCGGTTCCGCGTCAGCTTCTCCGTGAGCGGCACTGCGCTCCGACAGCTCGAGGAGTGGGCTCCCGACGTCCTGGACACGCTCCGGCGGCTGGTGGACACCGGCGCGTGCGAGCTGCTCGACGAGACCAGCCACCACTCGCTTGCATTCCTCTTCTCGCGCCGTGAATTCGACGAGCAGGTGGCCCTGCACCGTGCCGAGGTGGCTCGGCTCTTCAACGGGTACGCGCCACGCGCATTCCGCAACACCGAGCTCATCTTCAACAACGAGCTGGCCGGCCACGTGGCGTGGATGGGCCACTACCAGGCCATGGTCTGCGAGGGCGTGGATCGACTGCTGGCCGGACGAAGCCCCAACTACGTGTACGCGCCGCCCGCGCACGCCACCCCCGCCGGGCACGAGCCGGTCAAGCTGCTCCTCAAGAACTATCGCCTGTCCGACGACATCGCCTTCCGATTCAGCGACCGCAACTGGAAGGAATGGCCGCTGGACGCGCAGCGCTTCGCCAAGTGGGTCAACCAGATCAACGGTGACGGCTACCTCTGCAACCTGTTCATGGACTACGAGACCTTCGGCGAGCACCAGTGGGCGTCGACAGGGATCTTCGAGTTTCTCGATGCGCTTCCCGGTGCCATCTTCGACGTGAACCCCGGGCAGAACGGGTTCCTCACCGTCAGCGAGGCCGCCGCGGCCCACCGACCCGTGGGCGAGTACTCCACCGAGCAGTTCATCAGCTGGGCCGACACCGAGCGCGACCTCAGCGCGTGGCTCGGCAACCCGCTGCAGGACAACGCCATTGCCCAGCTCTACGAGATCGAGCCCGCCGTGCGCGACCGGCACGCGGCCGGGGACCCGTGGATCCTGGAGGATTGGCGAAAGCTCACCACCAGCGACCACTTCTACTACATGTGCACCAAGTACTGGGCCGACGGCGACGTGCACAAGTACTTCAGCCCGTACGACAGCCCGTACGACGCGTACATCAACTTCATGAACGTGCTCGACAACCTGCGCTCGCGCGCGGGGGCGTGACGCCACGGCGCCCGGCGACGCGAGACGCCGCCGGGCGCATCAGGCCACCGGCTCGCGGGCTGGCGCCTCGATCCGTCGCGGGGGTGCCGCGGACACCAGTTCGTGCATGGCGGCCGCCGCCGGGCCACCAAGCCGCGACGTCCACCGTGCCGCACGGCGATCGGAAGCGGCGGCGCGCACCGTCACCCACGCCATGGCCGCAGCCCACGCCGCGAATGCGCCGAGCGCAACGGTGCGCAGCGGCAGCATCGGGGTCGTGCGCACCGCGGCATCCATGTCGACGCGATACATGGTGGAGGTGGAGTTCAGGTTTCGTGCCGCGAGCACGGCCATGATCTCCCGCGTTCGATCCGCGTAGGCGGCGAGGCTCTCGGTCAGGCCTTGCAGCCGAGTGACTCCCGATCCCGCAGGGACGGCATCCGCCGAGCGGTCCGCGACGGTGCGCTCCAGCCACTCCTCGAACTCCAGTTTGGCGGTCCGATCGACCACGTCGAGTTCGGCGGTCAGCCGGCGATCGGTGAGCTCGCGGCGGTATTCCACGTCCCGGCTCTTGACGGCCTGCTCGATCACGCGATCGATGAAGGTGCCATCCACGTTGGCCAGCACCCCGGCCTGGCGCGGATCGTCGCTGGTGGGGTCACCGACGCGGCGGACCATGCGCGTCTCGTCGGCATAGGCGTCGTATGCCTCGCGCAGGACGCGAGCGCGCTCGCGCGCATTGGCGAGCTCCGATTCAAGCAGCTTGCGGCGCGTCGATCGGATGGCCGCATATCCCTCCGGATCGCGCGCGCGCGCTTCCTCGAGCATGTCGAGGTAGGCCGGGATCACCAGGTTGCGCCGCATGGAGGTGATCTCCTGTCCGAGATCCACCACCGAGGCGCCCTTGGCGTCCTTGATGCCGTCCGAGCCGGGCAACTTGCGCATCTCCGAGATGGTCTCCGCCAGCGCATCGATGAACTCCTTCATGCGCTCGGCATGCCGCACTGCTTCGGCGGCCGACGAGTTGGGGTCGGCAAGGTTCGAGGCGCTGGCGCGAAGCTCGGCACCGTTCGGCAGGGGGAAGTCGTAGGCGCGTGCTCCCGCCACGTCGGACGCGCGCGCCCACTCCACCGGCAGTGCCGCCAGGAAGGACACCATCTGCGC
>JBJOIF010000288.1:0-4975 GCA_046047335.1 Planctomycetota bacterium
TGCCGTCCGTCGCGCCGAGGAGATGCTCCAGGGGCGGTTCGCCGCGCAGGGTGCGGCGATGGCCCTCGGCGTGCGGGTGCCGCTCGAGAAGGCCCCCGAACTCATGAAGGCGTGCCAGTCGCCCGAGATCGACCTGGCGCTGATCCCCACCCCATGGACGGTGATCGAGGCGAGTCAGGGACGACACTCGTGGGAGCAGGTGGACCGCTGGGTGCTGTGGGCCCGTGAGCGCCGCAAGCGCCTGCTGATGGGGCCGCTCCTTGACCTTCGCCCCGGGGGGTTGCCGAGCTGGGTGCTTCCCCTCCTCAAGGACCTTCCGAAGTTCGAGGCCAAGCTCTACGACTTCGTCCGGGAGACCGCGATCCGCTACGGCCCCCATGCGCCGAGCTGGGTCATGGCGGCAGGCGTCAACTCCAACGAGGTGGCCACGCTCTCCGCGGGGGAGATGATGCGCGTGGTCCGGCACGTGAGCGTCACCCTCCGGCAGGCGCTTCCCGCGGCCCGAGGATTCGTCGAGGTCGCCGATCCGTTCGGCGAACGGTCGCCTGCGGACAATGGTGCCATCGGGGCGATCGCCTTCGTGCGGATGCTCGTGTCCGATGGCGTCAAGTTCGATGCCGTGGGCGTGCCGCTGTTGGCGGGCGACCCGCAGCACGGGACGCGCGACCTGATGCAGGTGGCGGCCATGCTCGACCGCTTCGTCAGCCGTAAGGAGATGCCGCCGATCTACGTCTCGGCCCTCGGCGCACCGAGTTCGGCACCCGCCGAACCCGGAATCGGCGCCTGGCGCGAGCCGTGGAGCGAGCGCGCGCAGGCGGCGTGGTGCTCGATGGCGTTCCAGGTGGCCATGGCCAACAAGAAGGTGAGCTTCGTGATCTGGGATCGCTGGCGCGACGAGGCCGGGACCGGCATCCGGTCGTCCGGCATGTTCGCCGCCGATGGCTCGCCCAAGCAAGTGGCCGTGCGCCTCCTCTCCCTCAGGCGTGCGCTTCGCAAGCCGACCGCCGCCGCCGCGGCGTCGGAGCCGCAGCAGCCGTGACCCGGTGGCGGCCGGTCGTGGTACGGGCCCTGCCCGCGCTGGTGCTGGCGTGGCCGGTCGGCGGATGGGCGCTCGTGGACGGGCTTCGGAGCCGGGTGGTGCCCACGGCCGCAGCGGTCCGGGACCCCGTCGACCTGAACTCGGCCGATGCATGCGAACTGGCGATGCTGCCACGGATCGGCCCGGCGCTGGCGGCCGCCATCGTGGACGACCGCCGTGACCGTGGTCCGTTCCGCTCGCTCGCGGAGGTGGACCGCGTGAAAGGGATCGGCCCGGCGACGCTCTCGGCGATCGCGCCGCACGTGGTGGCCCGGCCCGCCTACGCTCCGCGCTGATGCCCGGATCACCCGACGCATCGCCGGCCTGGTTCGCCCGGCTGGCCGCATCGCGCGCCATGGACCCCCTCGTCGCCAACGTCGAGGCGGGCGGGGCATCGTCGTGCCGCGGGGCATCCGGGAGCAGCACGGCGTTCGTGGCTGCTGCGCTTGCGTCCCGGACCGATCGCCCGGTGCTGCTGGTGACGGCCCACCTCGACGAGGCGGAGGAGGCCGCGGCCGAGTTGATCTCGACGTGCTTCGCCGGCGATGCCGCTGCGGTGGCGCACCTGCCGGCGCTGGAGGGTGCAGGCGGTGATGGCACCGCCGCCCTCGACCTGCTGGCCGAGCGGCTCGACGTGGTACGGCGGATGGGTGGCGACGCGCGCCCGCGCGTGGTGGTGGCGCCCATCGCCTCGCTGATGCAGTCGGTGCCGGGGCCGGAACTGCTGCCGGCCGTCCTGCGGACCGTTCGGGCGGGAGAGCGGCTGCCGCCGCGCGACCTGTCGGCGTGGCTTGCCGCCGCTGGCTACCGGCGCACCGAGGCAATCGAGAGCCCCGGCGAGTTCGCCGTGCGCGGTGGGGTGTTCGACGTGTTCCCGACCGGGGGCGCGTTGCCGGTGCGGCTGGACTTCTTCGGTGACGACGTGGAGCGGATTTTCGAGGTCGACCTGGCCACCCAGGCGAGCGATCGGCGCATCGAGGAGGCGCGGATCGTTGCCGCGGAACTGCCCTCGGATGCAGCGGCCCGGAGCGTGCCGTTCACGGGACTGCTCCCGGATGGCACCGTGGCGGTCGTCGCCGAACTGGCCGAAGTGCTTGAGCAGGGCCGCGGCTATTGGGAGCGCGTGCTCGATGGCGCCGGGGTGCGGGCCCCGCGCGACGTGCTCCGTGACCTCGATGGCTCGTGCCACGCCGTGGTCGACGTCAACGGATTCGGCGCCACGCATGCTTCGCCTCGGGTGGTGCGGCTGCCGGTGTCGTCGCTGCCGGCGTTCGACGACGACGTGGCGACCGCGTATGCCGAGCTCGGCGCGATGTGCGCCACGGGGGACGTGTGGCTCTGCTGCGACTCGCCGGGCGAACTCACGCGGGCGCAGGAACTCCTGCGCGAGCATGCCTCCGGCGCACCCGTGCGCGCCGTGGCGTGCCACGTGCACCGCGGGTTCGTCTGGGAGGACCCGTCGGGCGCGGCGATCCAGGTGGTGCCGCAGCACGAGGTGCTCCACCGCTTCGGCACGCGCCGCCGGGTGCAGCGCGTCGGTGCCGCCACCACCCGCGAGGCGTTCCTCCAGTTCGGCCCCGGCGACCACGTGGTCCATCGCGACCACGGCATCGCCCGGTTCCACGGCCTGCAGCTGATTGCCGCGAAGGGCGGACAGGTCGAGGAGGAGTTCCTGACCCTCGAGTTCGATGCGGGCGCACGGCTTCACGTGCCGGCCTCGAAGATCGACCTCGTGCAGAAGTACGTCGGCTCCGGCGCCAGCCGGCCGCAGCTGTCGGCGCTCGGGGGCAAGCGCTGGAAGGCGCAGAAGGAGCGCGTCCAGGAGGCCGTGCGCGATCTCGCTGGCGAGATGCTCCGCATCCAGGCCGCGCGCGAGGGGACGGCCGGCATCCGGCATCCCGGCGACACGCCTTGGATGCAGGAGTTCGAGGCCGACTTCCAATGGACCGAGACCGAGGACCAACTCACCGCCATCGCTGCCGTGAAGCGGGACCTGCAGGCGCCGCGGCCGATGGATCGGCTCGTGTGCGGCGACGTGGGCTTCGGCAAGACCGAGGTGGCGATCCGCGCGGCCTTCAAGGCGGTGGAGGGTGGTCGTCAGGTGGCGGTGCTGGTGCCGACCACCGTGCTCGCCGAGCAGCATGAGCGCACGTTCCGCGATCGGTTCCGCGCGTACCCGTTCCGCATCGAGAGCCTGTCCCGGTTCAAGACCGGCGCAGACACGTCGCGGATCCTGGCCGACGCAGCCGAGGGACGCGTGGACGTCCTGATCGGGACCCACCGGATCCTCAGCCAAGACGTGCGCTTCCCCGACCTTGGGCTTGTGATCGTGGACGAGGAGCAGCGCTTCGGCGTGGAGCACAAGCAGCGCCTGCTGGCGTTCCGGCTCACCGCCGACGTGCTCACGCTCAGCGCCACCCCGATCCCGCGGACCCTCCACATGAGCCTCATGGGCCTGCGCGACATTTCCAGCCTCACCACGCCGCCGCCCGATCGCCGCGCCATCGTCACCGAGGTGCTGCCGTGGAATCCTGCGCGCGTGCAGCAGGCGATCCGCCGCGAGCTGGCCCGCGAAGGGCAGTGCTTCTTCGTCCACAACCGCGTGCACGACATCGAGGAGGTTGCCCAGCGCGTGCGGGACCTCGTGCCCGAGGCGAGGGTGATCGTGGGCCACGGGCAGATGACGCCGTCGATGCTTGAATCGGTGATGCTGGCCTTCATGCGGCACGAGGCCGACGTGCTGGTGTCGACCACCATCATCGAGAGCGGCATCGACATCCCCACGGCCAACACCATGGTGATCCACGACGCCGACATCTTCGGCCTCGCCGAGCTGCACCAGCTCCGGGGGCGGGTAGGCCGGTCGCGCCACCGGGCCTATTGCTACCTGATGCTCCCGGCGGACCGGACCATCACCGAGGACGCCATGAAGCGGCTCAAGGCCATCGAGGACTACTCGATGCTGGGTGCCGGTTTCCGCATCGCCATGCGCGACCTGGAGATCCGCGGCGCGGGCAATCTGCTCGGGGCCGAGCAGAGCGGCCACATCGCCACCGTTGGGTACGAGATGTACTGCCAGCTGCTTGAGCAGGCCGTCGGCGAGCTCCGGCACGAGGAGCGAGTGGTGCCCAGCGACACCGTGCTCGACATTGGCGTGGCCGCGAGCATCCCGCGCGGTTGGGTGCCGAGCGACCTGCGCCGGATGGAGGCGTACCGTCGCATCGCCGCCGCCAGGGACGCGGCGCAGCTGGCCAAGGTGCACGCGGACCTCGAGAGTGCCTACGGCGCCGCCCCGGCCGCGGTGGGCGTCCTGCTCGAACTGGCGTCGCTGCGGCTCGGGCTCACGCTGTCCGGGGTGCGGTCCGTGGTCCGCAAGGAACAGGACGTGGTCTTCCGCACCGGTGCGCCGGACGTCCTCAGGGAGCGGTTGTCCGGGGCCGGAGGCTCGGTCCGGACCGTCGGAGAGCCCGACGAGGCAGGCGTGGTCGACGTGTTCTGGCGGCCGTCGAAGGGCGTGCCCGACCCGCGGTCGTTGCTTCGGATCCTGCACCGGCGACTGGGCGTGCTGCAGCCGAAGGATGCTGGTTCGGCAAGTCCCTCGGCCAGTGCCGCGCCGCGCCGATCAGGCGGCTGAACGGCCGTCGCCGTACTGCTGCAACAAGTAGCGCGCCACGTAGTCCAAGATGCTCGAGGCCTCCGGGATCTTCGGGTTGCTGGTTGGACCCATCGGCTCAAAGCGCATGCCGCGGAAGCGCTCGGCGGCCTCGGCGGCGCTGAGGCCGTGCTGCAGTGCCAGGCTGAAGGCGCGGCAGAAGCCTTGGATGAGGCCGGAGAGCGTGGAGCCCTCCTTGCTCATCTTGATGAACAACTCGCCGGGACGACCGTCGGTGAAGAGAC
>JBJOIF010000289.1:0-2619 GCA_046047335.1 Planctomycetota bacterium
GTCATCCCGGTGGTGGTGCGCGATCGGCGCGAGCGCGAGCTGCCCGATGTGGGCCTGGTGGAGTTTGTCGACGAGGAGACCGGGCAGCGGACGGTGGCGGACCTCGGGTCGCGCCGCGTCCGCGAGCAGTTCGCGCGACTCGCGGCGGCGGAGCGGTCGCTCCTCGACGACGCGCTGCGGCGGCTGCGCTGCGAGGCGATCCGCGTGGAGACCGGGGACGACGTGGCGGAGCCGTTCCGCGCGTTCTTCGCTCGCCGCGGCGCGAGGGCCGCGCGATGACCCGACTTCGCGCCAGCATCGGTCGCGCCGTGCTGATTGCCGCGGTCGCCGCGCCGGCGTGGAGCGCGTCCATCGCCCGTTCCGCCGAGGACGTTGCCCCGTCGCCGGCCGCGCCGGTGGAGCAGCGGCTCGACGCCGCGTCGGGAGCGGTCGAGGTCACGCGCACGGTCCGCGCACCGCGCGGCGCGGTCGTGGGTGCTGCGCTCGAACTGGAGGTGGCCGCACGGGTGCCTGCCGGCGCACGGGCATCGTTTGCTCCGCTCGGCGAGGCCTTCGGGTCGTTCGAGGTGAGCGGGGCCCGGGTCACCCCGCCGTCCGCAACCACGCCGTCCGCCCTGCGCGCCGATCTTCGCACGTGGGATGCCGGCACCGCCGAGCTTCCCGCGATGCAGGTCGTCGTGACGATGCCCGACGGCGGCACCATTCCCGTCGACATTCCCGCCACGACGCTCGACGTCGGGTCGCTCCTGCCCGAGGACACGACGCTGGCGGAGCTTGCGCACGGTCTTCGCCCCGCCGAGCTTCCTCCGGATCGACGATGGCTGTGGTGGGCGGGCGCGGGCGCGCTGGCGATCGGTGGTCTCTGGGCCGTGTGGCGCTGGATGCGCGCGCGCGCCGCGGTGCCGCCTCCACCGGTTCCCCCGCACGAAGCGGCGCTCGAAGCCATGCGCGCGCTCGAGGCCCAGGGCCTGGCCGAGCGCGGCGAGGCGGAACCGTTCTTCGTGCGCCTCTCCGCGATTGTGCGGACGTACGTCGAGGCGAGGTTCGGCATCGCCGCCCCTGAGCGCACCACCCAGGAGTTCCTGCGCGAGGCGGTCAGGCACCCTGAGTTCCGCCCCGAGGATGCGCAGGCGATCGGCGGCTTCCTGCGCAGCGCCGACATGGTCAAGTTCGCGGCGGATCGCCCCGCCGCCACGCACTGCCTGGCGGCCCTCGGCCAAATGCGGGGCTTCGTCGAGCGCACGGCACCCCACCCCGAGGAGGCCGCGCCATGACCGGCTTCCATGAAACGAGCGTGTGGTGGCTGCTGCTCCTGCTGGCGGTGCCGTTGGCGTGGGTCCCGGCGTGGCGACCGCGGTCGCGTGCGGCCGTCGGCTACCCCTCGGTGCCGGCGGTGCGCGCCGCGGGGTCGTCATGGGTGGCTCGCACGCGGTGGCTGCCGCTGGTCCTGCGCACCGCGGCACTTGCCCTGCTGGCCGCCTGCATCGCACGTCCCATCAAGGCCAACGAACAGACGCGCGTCTGGGTGGAGGGGATCGCGATGGAACTGGTGGTCGACCGCTCGAGCTCCATGCTCGCGCAGGACTTCCAGGTGGACGGGCGCCGCGCAGACCGGCTGGAGGCACTGAAGGAGGTGGCGGCGCGGTTCGTCCTGGGCGGTGGCGGACTGGATGGGCGCCCGAATGACCTGATCGGGCTGATTGCGTTCGCCCGGTTTGCCGACAGCGTCTGCCCGCTGACGCTCGACCACGACCACCTCGTCGGCGTGCTCGAGGGGATCGATGTGGCCGGCACACGCGCCGAGGACGGCACCGCGATCGGCGAAGCGGTGGGGCTCGCGGCCGAACGCCTGCGCGATGCGCTGGAACGGTCCGGCGACCTTCCCAAGCCGAGGAGCCGCGCGATCGTGCTGTTCACGGACGGCGAAAACAACGCCGGTGACATCGACCCGATGACCGCGGCGGAGGTGTGCAGGACCTACGGCATCACCCTCTACACGGTGGGCATGGGCACCATCGGAACCGCGCCATACCCGGTGCAGTCGCCGTTCGGTGGCATGCAGCTGATCCCGCGGGAGGTGAAGATCGACGAGGACCTCCTGCGCAGGATGGCCGACCTCACCGGCGGGCGCTACTTCCGCGCGACCGACTCGCGCAGCCTGACGGAGATCTACGAGACCATCGACCGGCTGGAGAAGACCACCACCGAGCAGCGCCGGTACATGCAGTACCGCGACCTTGCCGTGGAAGGCACCACCATCGCCGGATTCCGGGTACCCGCCCTGCTGGCGGTGGCGTTCGCGCTGGTGGCGCTGGAGCTGGCGCTCGCGCAGACGCGATGGAGGACCCTGCCGTGACGCCCGCAGACTTCGCGTTCGCCAACCCCGAGGCCATCCGCTGGGCGTGGGTGGTGCTCGCCATCGCGATCCTCGTGGTCGTGCGCGAGCGCGGGCGCCGACGCGCGCTCGAGCGTTTCGCCGAATCGCCGCTCTTGGCCTCGATCGCCCCGCGGTCCGGGGGATGGCGACCGGCGCTGCGCGCGACGCTGGCGGTGGCGGCGCTGGCGCTGCTGGTGCCGGCGCTGATGGATCCGCGATGGGGCGCGCAGGTCGAGGAAGTG
>JBJOIF010000290.1:0-3920 GCA_046047335.1 Planctomycetota bacterium
GTGGTGCCGTACGACACGTACGCCGCCCTCGAGAAGAACTACCCCGGCGACACGTGGGACCAACCGGTCCGCGGCACCTACAACCAGCTGAACAACGTTTGGAAGCGTCAGTTCCCGCACCTGCGGACGCTGATCTCCGTGGGCGGATGGACCCTGAGCGGGCGGTTCAGCGACGTGGCGCTGACCCAGGCCAGCCGCGCGACGTTTGCGGCGAGCTGCGTGGACTTCCTCCGCGAGTATGGATTTGACGGCATCGACATCGACTGGGAGTACCCGGTGGCCGGCGGTCTTGCGTCGAATACGTATCGCCCGGAGGACAAGGAGAACTTCACGCTTCTCATGCGCGATGTTCGACAGGCGCTTGACGCCGCCGGTGCCGAGGACGGGCGTCGCTACCTCCTGACCATCGCCGCACCGGCGGGATACGACAAGGTGGCCAACATGGAGCCGGCGGAGTACCACCCGTACCTCGACTGGATCAACGTCATGACCTACGACTACTTCGGGGCATGGAACCTGGCGTACACCGCGAACCACGGTGCGTTCGAGGCGGACTTGGGCATTCCGAGCGCGAATCCCGAACTGCGCACGCGCTACAACACCATGTTCGCGATGCAGCAGTACCTCGATGCCGGTGTCCCGGCCTCGAAGCTCGTGCTCGGGCTGCCGTTCTATGGACGGGGATGGCGTGGCGTCGGTTCGGACAACAACGGCCTCCACCAGCCCGGAACCGGAGTGCCCCCAGGCACCTGGGACGACTGGTCGAGCGGGGCGACGGGCGTCAACGACTTCACGCAGATCGACCGCGAGTTCCTCGCCCCCGGGAGCGGCTACGTCCGGCACTGGGATCCGGTCACCAAGACGCCGTTCCTCTACAACCCGTCGGCGTACGGCGGACACTGGATCGGCTACGACGACGTGGAGTCGGTGACCCTGAAGATGGATTGGGCCGTGGAGAAGGGATTTGGCGGTGCCATGATCTGGGAACTCACCGGGGACCGGGATGAAGTCTTGCTGGATGCCGTTGGGCGCTCGCTGGGGGCCCGGCAGCCCAGCCCGTAGTCATCCGATCGGGTCGCCCGAGCGGTATGGTGCGCGTCGGCGCCGGCCACCTTCGGGTGCCCGGCGCCGTCCACCCATCGAGGAGATCCAACATGTACGGCATGGTCAACCAAGCGATCGAGGCGATGGTCACGGAGCGCTTCGGTGACAATGCGTGGCAGCGGGTCCGCGATCGCGCGGGCATCGCCGACCCCGTGTTCGTCACCATGAAGCAGTACCCCGACGCCACCACCTATGCCCTCGTGGGGGCCATCGGCGAGGAGACCGGCACCGAGGTGCCCGTGCTCCTCCACGCGTTCGGCCGCTACTGGGTGGAGTACGCGCGGCGCGGTCCATGGGGCGCGATGATGCTCTCTGCAGGCAACAACGCGAGGGAACTCCTCGCGGCGCTCGACGCCATGCATGCCCGCATCGCCATGAACTTCCCCCAGCTGAAGCCGCCGTCGTTCCGTCTTCTGCCGTCGACCGATGACGAGGCCATCCTGGAGTACCGGTCCGAACGATCGGGGCTCGCCCCCTTCGTGGTTGGACTCGTGGAGGGCGTGGGCGACCTCTACGGAGAGCGCGTGGAGGCCGAGCTCGTCGAGCCTCGGGCCGAGGGGGCCGATTGCGACCGGTTCCGCGTGCGATTCCTCGGCAAGGGAGATCGCTGACCATGCTGGGCATGGTGAACCACGCGCTGCAGGAGATGGTCGAGCAGCGGCTCGGCGAGGACGCTTGGCAAGAGATCCGTCGCGAGGCCGGCTCGGACGACGAAGTCTTCATCATCATGAAGCAGTACCCCGACGAGCTCACCTACCGGCTCGCCGCGGGCGTGGCCGCCCGGATGGGCGTGCCGCTTCCCGACGCCCTCCGCGCCTTTGGCCACCACTGGATGTCGTACGCCGAACGCCAGCCGTGGGGCAAGGTCCTGCACAGCATGGCCAGCAACGTGCGCGAGCTGCTCCCGGCGCTGGATGCGCTGCACGCCCGGATCGCGATGGCGTTCCCCGGCGTGCGGATGCCGCGCTTCCGCACCGAGCCCGACCCGGACGGGACCGGCGTGCTCGTCCACTACATGTCCGATCGCGAGGGCCTCGCGCCGTTCGTGCACGGCGTGCTCGAGGGGATCGGCGCCATGTTCGGGGAGATGATCGAGGTCTCGCCGGTCGCGCTGCGCTCCGACGGCGCGGACCATGACGTCTTCAGGGTCGCGTTCCCGGCGGGGGGATGACATGGACGGGACCTCGCGGCGCATCGTCGGGCAGCTCTTCCCGTTCCATGTCGAGTTCGGCCCCGATGGGGTCATCCGCGGCGTGGGCCGCAGCATGGAGCGTGTGCGCCCGGGCCTGGAGGGGCGTGCATTCCTTGACGTCTTCGAGGTCAGTCGCCCCGCGCTTCGCGACATGGCGGGCGTGCTGGCCCACGTCGATCAGCTGGTCATGCTCGCGATCCGTGGCACCGACCTGCAGATGCGCGGGCAGTTCACGGTGCTGCCCGGAGGCCACATGGTGTTCGTTGGGTCGCCGCGGATCGTCGACCAGTCCTCGGTCTGGGCGTGGCCGGTCGGCGTGCGCGATTTTGCGCCCCACGACGCGAGCGCCGACTACGCGATGGTGATCGAAGCCACGAACTCCCAGATCGCCGACCTGGAGCGCCTCGTCGGCAAGCTCCGCGAGAAGGAGCGCACCGAGCGCGAGCTCCGCCGTGCCGCGGAGGAGGCGAGCCGAGCGAAGACCTTCTTCCTGGCGAACATCTCCCATGAGATCCGCACGCCGATGACCGCCATCCTCGGGTACGCCGAGCTCCTCAAGGCCGACGACCTCGCGCCCGCCGAGCGCGCCGACTACGCCGAGACCATCCGGCGCAACGGGGACCACCTGCTTGCGGTGATCGGGGACATCCTGGACCTGAGCAAGATCGAGGCCGGGCAGTTCACCATCGAGCCGGTGGAAATGTCGGTGGCGGACGTCGTCCGCGACGTGGTCCGCTTGCTGGGCGTGCGCGCGGTGTCGCAGGGGATCCAGCTCTCGCACGTGATTGAGGGCGACCTCGCGCGGGCCCCGGTCCGCAGCGATCCGGTGCGCATCCGTCAGGTTCTCCTGAACATCGTCGGCAATGCGGTCAAGTTCACGCAGGAGGGCGGCGTTCGCGTGATGGTCAGCGCGCGGCCCGAGGGCGAGCGCGTCCGGTTCGAGGTGGGCGTGCACGACACCGGGCCCGGGATCCCCGCCGAACTGCTGCCGCGGCTGTTCGAGCCGTTCTGGCAGTCCGATGCCTCGCACACCCGTCGCCATGGCGGTACTGGCCTGGGGCTAGCGATCAGCCAGCGGCTGGCGGTGCTGCTCGGCGGGGGCATCGAGGCGGCGAGCGAACCGGGCCGCGGCAGCGTGTTCACGTTCCGATTCCTCGCCGACCCCGTGGGCTCGGTGGATGCGGGCCGCCCGTTGGCGTCGATCGGGGCGCGCGCCACGGGACACGGCCCGCTGGCGGGTCGATCGATTCTGCTGGTGGAGGACAGCGTCGACTCGCAGCGGATCCTCTCGGTGCTGCTCACGCTCGCCGGTGCCGACGTGGCGGTGGCCTCCGACGGGCTCTCGGCGGTATCGCGGTTCGACGGCACCTATTGCCCGGACCTCGTGCTCATGGACATCCAGATGCCGGTGATGGACGGCATCGAAGCGGTGACCCGGATCCGGGCCAAGGGCTATCGCGGGCGGATCGTCGCGCTCACCGCCGCCGCGCTCGGCCCCGAGCGCGAGCGTGCGCTGGCGGCGGGCTGCGAGGCGGTGTGCGTGAAGCCGATCTCGAGGTCCGAATTGCTTGAATTGTGCTCGCGCCCGGCGGAGCCCGGCTGAACTTTCGCCGGGTCGGGCGGG
>JBJOIF010000291.1:0-4143 GCA_046047335.1 Planctomycetota bacterium
CCAACCAGCCGACGGAACCGTGGGCGTTCTATCTGCTGATCGTGCCGCTGGGGGCGATCCCGTGGATTGTCACCGCACCCATCGCCGCACCGCGCTGGCGCGCCCTGTGCCGCACGCGCACGGGCTGCCGATTTGCGGCATGTGCGGTCCTGGGGCCGTTGGTGTTCCTCTCAGCAAGCCGCGGCAAGCTGCCGACGTACGCGCTGCCGGTGCTGCCGCCCCTGGCGTGGCTGCTGGTGGAGGGACTGCTGGCGGCCTTCGGCGCGATGCAGGACGCGTGGCGCGCGCGATGGATCGGGCTGGTTCCCGGGGCCATCCTCATGTCGGCCGGCGTGGCGGCGCTTGGGCTGGCGCTTGCGGGAGATGCGTCCGCGGCCCTTCTCGGGCGCGCGTGGTCGGGAGCCGTGCACGGCCATGCGGCGGTGCTGGGTGCGGCGCTGGTGCTGTGGGGCGCGGGCGATTGGGTGGCGCAGCGGACCCGGCCGGGGCCGTCGCGCGTGCTGTGGATGGGGCTGTCGCCCGTCGCAGCGCTCGCGTCGTTCGGGCTGCTCTTTCCGGATGCCGCCGTGGACGAGGCGCTGGCCACGGGTCCGTCCATCCGATCGGATGCCGGCGCCATCACCGCGGCGGACACCTTGATCTGCGACCAGAAGCTGGCCCACGCCAGCGCATGGTTCCTCGATCGGACCGACTTCCTGGTGGTGGGTGCGCCGCGCGAGTTCCTGAACGGGCTCGACCGCCCCGAGGACTCGGACCGGTTGGTGACGGAGGGCGCGTTCGCCGATCGGCTCCGGTTGGCGCAGCGCGATGGCAGCGTGCTTCTGGCAGCCGTGACTCCGGCGGTGGATCGGCTGTCGGCGATGCCGGGCGTGCCAGTGCCGCAGGAGCGGGTGGATCACCGCGGGTGGTCGTGGGTTCGATGGCCGGCCGCGCCGGTTCCATGACGACGTCGTCGTTCGGCCGTTCGTCTACGCTGTGCCGATGAAGGACACTTTCGACGCGCTTGGCCTCGGCCCGGAGTTGCTGGCCGAGCTCGCTGCCCTGGGGTACGAGGAGGCAACGCCCATCCAGCGCGCGGCGATTCCCGCATTGGCCTCCGGCCGCGATGTCTTGGGGCAGGCGGCCACCGGTACCGGAAAGACCGCCGCGTTCGCGCTCCCGATCCTGCAGCGCCTGGGGCGCACGGCGCCGCAGCCCAACCGTCCGCTGGCACTCGTGCTGGTGCCCACGCGCGAACTGGCCGTGCAAGTCTGCGAAGCGTTCCATCGCTACGGACGCGGGCTGGGCACGGCGGTGGTGCCGGTGTATGGCGGACAGGACATCCATCGCCAGGCGGTGGCCCTGCGGCGCGGAGCCCACGTGGTGGTGGCTACGCCGGGGCGTGCGCTTGACCATCTGCGCCGGGGCACCATGGACTTCGCCGACCTGCGCATTGTGGCGCTCGACGAGGCTGACGAGATGCTCGACATGGGATTCGCCGAGGACCTGGAGGCGATCCTCGAGGCGGCGCCCCCCGAGCGCCAGACGGCGCTCTTCTCGGCCACGCTCCCGCCGCGGATCGCTTCGATCGCCGAGCGACACCTGCGCGACCCCGAACGCATCCTGATCGCCCGCGACCCATCGGCGCCCGGCTCGATGCCGAAGGTCCGCCAGACCGCATACATCGTCCCGCGCGCCCACAAGGTGGCCGCCCTCGGACGTGTGCTGGATGTGGAGTCGCCGGAGCTGGCGCTCGTGTTCTGCCGCACGCGCCTGGAGGTGGACGAACTCTCTGAGCGCCTCGGGGGCCGCGGCTACCGGGTATCGGCGCTGCATGGAGGCATGTCGCAGGCCGAGCGCGATCGCGTGATGGCCCGAGCGCGCGGTGGCACCATCGACGTGCTCGTGGCCACCGACGTGGCCGCCCGCGGCATCGACATCGACCACGTGACGCACGTGGTGAACTTCGACGTGCCTTCGTCCACCGAGGCCTACGTGCACCGGATCGGACGCACTGGCCGTGCCGGCCGCGAGGGCGTGGCGATCACGTTGGTCGATCCACGCGGCCATCGGCTGCTGCGGAACATCGAACACGCCACCCGACAGAAGATCACCATCTCCACCGTGCCGACGCCGATGGACGTGCGCGCCCGCCGGCTGGACATCACGCGCGGGGCCATCCGCGAGATGCTGGTGGCTGGCCCGGACGGACTGGACGGGTTCCGCGTGGTGGCGGAGACGCTCTGTTCCGAATTCGACCCGATGGACGTGGCCGCGGCGGCCGTCAAGCTGGCGCATGAGTCCGGGGCCGGGCAGGGTTCCGGTGGCCAGGATGAGCCGGAGATCCCCGCCATCGAGCGATTCGGACCGCCACCCGCGCGTTCGCCGGGTTGGGGCGGTCACGCCGCGCCGCGCGAGATGGTCAAGGTCTTCATCTCTGCCGGCACCCGAACGGGCATGCGCCCCGCCGACCTGGTGGGGGCCATCGCCAACGAGGCGGACCTCAACCCGCGCGCCATCGGCGGCATCGAGATCGCGGAAACGTTCTCCATCGTGGAACTTCCCGCGCGCGATGCCGATCACGTGATCCGCGTGCTGCGTGGAGCCACGCTGCGGGGCCGGAAGGTGAAGGTCTATCGCGATCGCGGCATCCGACCGGGCGCGCCGCCTCGGTGACGACCACGGACGATCGCGACCGCATCACGGTGCTGGGGTGCGGCGTTGCCGGGCGCCGATGCCGGTGCGTGCGCGTGCCTCAGCGCGACACGAAGGTGAGCAGGATGGCGTTGTCGTCGGAGAGTTCGAGACGTCCATCGTCGATCCGGTAGCTTCGGATGCGCGGGAAGCACTCGGTGAACGCACGCTCGAGCGCCATGCGCTCCGGCGGCCCGGCCATCTTGGTGGCGCCGATGTCGCCGAGCGAGACGCGCTGCCCCTTGATCTTGGACAAGCCGAAGTAGCGATTCACTCCGGCGTATCCCGAGAAGTTGCCGTTGTCCGCGAACTCGATGGTGGGAGCCTCGCCGGTGGGCATCCCGTACCCCTCGATCGAGGTGCAGACCCACGTGACTCCCTTGAGACCGAGCGACGGGTTCACGGCGGCGTTCTTCGGTCGGGGGGCGGGCGCTTCGGCGGCGGTCGCCGTCGGGGTCGGTGCGGGCGCCGGGGCGTCGGCCGCCGTGGCGCGCGCGGCCGGCGCCGTCGTCCCGCCCGTGCCGGCGCAGCCGACGGCAAGCAGGGCGATCGCGATGGAACCAGCCGTCGGGCGCAGGGGCAGGGGCATGGCGTCAGGCTAGCCGATGCCGTTCTGGTGGTTGGTGCCGTTGAGCCGGTGCGCGAGCTCGATCCGGCGCCGGACGCCCAGCTTCCGGTAGATGCGCTTGACCAGCGTGGCCACCGTGTAGGGCGAGACGCCCAGGTGCTTGGCGATCTCGGGCCGCGTCAGGCCGGCCACCAAGCCGGCGGCGACCTCACGCTCGCGGGGGGCGAGCGGCGCGTTGCCGCCGGGAACGTCCCCGTTGCGAGTGGGGGTGGAGGTGGGCGTGGCTTCCGGTGCGGCCTGGACGATGGCGTGCGGCGGCTCGTGCACGGCGGGCCGGACCGTCATGTCGATGCGCCACCGGAAACGCTGGGGTGCAACTGCCCCACGAACCGGTCGTCGACTCCGCACGACGTGGATGAACCGCACGAGGTCCCCGATGCGGCGGGCGAGCTCGGCACGGTCGTCCTCATTGAGGTCGACGACCCCGCTGGCGTCGTGCGCCAACAGTTCGAGCAGGTCAGGCACGGCGTCCTCGGAGGCATCCTGCTCGCTGGCGTGGCGTCCGCTGGCGGATGCCCGCAGGTACGCGCGCAGCGCCGCAACGCTGGTGCCGTTCGTGGGTTCCCAATCGATGACGAGGCGGTCGGCCTCCACCGCATACCGCACCGCGCGATGGTTGCGCGTCATGGGGATGCGCTGGGTCAGGCCAGCCGTGCACAACCGATCAAGGACGTCCTGGACGGAGGAGCGCTCCGCGCCCAGCGTCGACGCGAGTTCCTGAGCGGACATCGGGCTCCGGGCTTGCCGCAGCGCCTCCCATGCAGCCGTGGCGACACGATCGGCCAACAGCCGCGCCACCTCTTCCGACCGGATATCCACCTTGTGCTGCATCACGCCCCCGG
>JBJOIF010000292.1:0-5535 GCA_046047335.1 Planctomycetota bacterium
GCCTGGGTGGCATACACCGCCATGCCGATTGCTGGGTAGATGTACACGTTGTTGCCTTGGCCGGGCACAAACAACTTGCCGCCGTGGTGCAGTGGGGCAAATGGGCTGCCCGAGGCGAAGATCGCGCGGCCGCCCGACCATTCAATCGCTTCCTGGGCGGTGCACTCGCTCTTGGAGGTGGGGTTCGAGTAGGGGAAGATCACGGGCCGCGGATTGATGCGGGCCATGGCCTCGATGACCGGTCGGTTGAAACTGTGCGGGATGGTGCTGACGCCCACCAGCACGCTCGGGCGGACCGCCTCGACGATGGTCTTGAGGTCGGTCACGGGGGCGTGGGCATGGGCGAAGGGCCGCTGGAATTCGCTGAGGCCGGTAGTGTCCGCCGTGACGAGCCCTCGGCTGTTCACCAGCCAGCACTTGGCGTGAGCCTCGGCGTCAGAAAGCCCCTCGCGCACCATTTGCTGGCACGCCAGGTCGGCGATGCCCACGGCCGCGCTGCCCGCACCGAAGAACAGGTAGGTGTGGTCGCGCAGTTGCTTGTTCAGGATCCGATTGGCGCCGAACAGCCCGGCCACCGCCACCGACGCGGTGCCCTGGATGTCGTCGTTGAAGCAGCAGATCCGGTCTCGGTAGCGCGCCAGGATGGGCATCGCGGTCCGGTTGGTGAAGTCCTCGAACTGGATGCAGCAGCGCGGGAACACCTCCTGCACCGCCTCCACGAACTCGTCCACGAAGGCGTCGTACTCCGCGCCCTCGGCACGTGGACGGCGCATGCCCGGATAGAGCGGGTCCTCGAGGAAGGCCTGGTTGTTGGTGCCCACGTCCAGCATGACGGGGAGGGTGCACTGGGGCGGCACGCCGGCGCACGCCGTGTACAGGGCCAGCTTGCCGATTGGGATGCCCATCCCGCAGACGCCCAGGTCCCCGAGCCCCAGGATGCGCTCTCCATCGGTGACCACGATGAAGCGGACGTCCGACTCCGGCCAGTTGCGGAGCACCTCGCGGATCCGTCCCTTGCGCTGCATGCTGACGTACAGGCCCTTGGGTCGGCGCATGATGTGCCCGTAGTGCTGGCACGCCTCGCCAACGGTGGGCGTGTAGACGATGGGCATGAACTCGGCGGGCGCACTCGTGAGGAGCTGGTAGAAGAGCCGCTCGTTGCGGTCCTGGAGTTCGGCCAGGAAGATGTAGCGGTCGAGCGCCGTGGGCTTGCGCGCCAACTGGGCGCGCTGGCGTTCGAGCTGGACCTCCACGCCCTCGACTGCATCGGGCAGGAGCCCAACCAACCCGTGGCGTTCGCGCTCCTCCTCGGAGAACGCAGTCCCCTTGTTCAGGCGCGGGTTGTAGAGAAGCTCGAATCGGGTGGGGCCATCCATGGCGGGGCGAGGATACGCAGCGGGGCAAAAGCGCGCCGCCCGCACCGTGAGGTGCGGGCGGCGGAGGTTTCAGCAGGTCACGGGGCCGAGGCCCCGCCGGTCAGGGGCAGGCGCCCCAGCCGCCGAGCATGATGCCCAGGTCTTCGCCGTTGACGAAGCCGTCGCCGGTGAAGTCGCCGGCGCAGCCCGCGCAGGCGCCCCAGTTGCCGAGCAGCACGCCCAGGTCCTCACCGTTGACGAAGCCGTCGTCGTTGAGGTCGGGGATGCAGCCGCCCGGCTCGGGGCCGGAGATCACCACGTTGAACGGACCCGAGGCGGCCGCGCTGTAGCCGCCGACGCACAGGTAGTACGTCTCGCCGGCGTTCAGCTCGATCTCGAACCGCGAGGTGAACGGCGCCACACCATCGGTGCAGCCATCGTCGTCGCAGATCAGGATCGAGAAGGCGTCACCGCAGCTGGTCATGAGCGCCATGCGGGCGTCCACGGTGGTGCCGGTGTCGCCGCACTGCTCGAACAGGTGCAGGCCAGTGGCGCCGGGCACGAACTTGAAGAACTGCGCTTGCGCGATCGCCTGCGGGGCGAACGGGAAGGTGCAGGGCGAACCCGTCACGTCGAAGGACGGGAACGCGCCGCTTGGGATCACCACGTTGTTGCCGATGACGGCCGTGCCCACCGACTCCGGAGAGCACGGATCAACGGGGGAGAAGATGTCGATGGACATCTCCGCCGGGAGCTGCTCCTCGAAGCCGTCTTCGATGTAGCCGCCGACCGCGATGAAGTAGGTCGTGCCGGCCACCGCGTCGAAGGTCAGCGAGGAGGAGAAGCAGTCGTCACCGCAGCCATCGTCGTCGGCCGCCACGAAGTTCGAGGCGTCGGCGAAGCTGGTGCAGCTGGTGAGCACCGCCAGGCGCGAATCCACGCACTGGCCGCATGCCGCCACCGTCACCTGGCCCGAGCTCGGGGCCACGTAGCGCACGAAGTTGGCCTTCGCGACTTCCGGGAAGCCGAACTCCGGCGTCCAGCAGCACGAGAGGTCAAGGTTCGGTGCGCCGCAGTCGATCGCCACGGTGTTGGCACCGTTGGAGACCGTCTGCGGGTCGGCGCACGGGTCGAAGCCCGGGGTGCAGATCTGCGCCGAGATTTCGACGGTGCTGACCTCCGGGAACTCCGAAGCGAGCGAGTATCCACCCACGCCGATGTAGTACGTCACGCCAGCATCACCGTTGAAGGTGACAATGCCTGGGCCGGGGGCGTCGAGGCACTGGCCGCGACCGCCACCGAGCACGGAGTCGGCATCGTTGCAGGCCGTCGCCGTCAGCACCCAGCTGTCGAAGCTGGCGTCCGCGCAGTTCGACACGGTGTAGACACCGGTCTCCTTGGGCGTGAACTCCATGAACATGCACTTGTAGACGGTCACGCCCGCCCATGTGATGTTGAAGTTGGGAGCAGCGGGGCTCATCGGCAGGCTGTTGGTGCCGACCGTCGCCACCACCACGTCGACGCAGGGGTCGATCGGGGGCAGCGCCTCCTCGATGTTCACCAGGTACTCCGCGGGCGGGGCCGCGGTGGTGCTCCAGAGGCCCACGGCGATGTAGTACTCCTGGCCTGCCTCGGCGTTGAACGTCACCAGCGACGCCAGGCCGCAGGTGTCGTCGTTGCAGGCGATCTCGGTGAACGGATCGTTGCAGGTCCCGAGCACCGCGATGATGGTGTCGGTGGTCGCCGCACAGGTGTCCACCTGGTAGGTGGCGGTGGCCGGGGCCGTGAACTTCAGGTAGCTGGCCTTGGACGCCGCCGTGGCACCTTCCACACCACACGACACGGGCAGGTTGGGGTTGGTGGCGCTGCCAGCCAGGCTGTTCAGGCCCAAGGTCGCCTCCTGCACGGTCTTGCAGGGGTCCGACGGGGGAGCCGACTCCGAGAGGGTGACCAAGTAGTTGGTCGGCGGAGCGGCGGTGGCGCTCCACATGCCGACGGCGATGTAGTAGTCCTGGCCGGCCACCGCATCGAAGGACACCTGGGACGCCAGGCCGCAGGTGTCGTCGTTGCAGGCGATCTCGGTCAGGGAGTCACCGCACGTGGTGAGCACCGCCATGATGGTGTCGGTGGTGGCGGCGCAGGTGTCCGCCTGGTAGGTGCCCGACGCCGGGGCGGTGAACTTCAGGTAGCTGGCCTTGGAGGCAGCCACGGCACCGAAGGTGCCGCACGAGACCGGAAGGTCAGGGTTGGTGGCGTTGCCGGGCAGGTTGTTCAGGCCGATCGAGGCCACCTGCACGTTCTCGCAGGGGTCCGACGGCGGCGGCGGCGGGACGCCTTCCGAGATCACCAGATCACCGCTGGTGGCGCCGGTCGTGGCGCCGTAGCTGCCCACCGCGATGTAGTACGTGGTGCCAGCCTGGAGCTGCTCCGTCAGCGGCAGCCCCGAGTTGCTGGCGAAAATGCGGCTCGACCACGACAGGTTGCCGGCGGTGCCGCAGCCAGAGCTGCAGGGGCAGTTGTCGTCGTTGTAGGCGAGCGAGATGAAGTTCCCGGCGGGGCACGCGGTGCCGATGGCCATCTTGGTGTCGCCATTGGAGCCGCACAGGCTGAACTCAAAGACACCCGTCGTGGCAGGCGTGAACGCAAACCATCCGACGTTGTACATCGTGGAGGTGGTCGTGCCGGCGGCGTTCGTGGTCACCACCTGGCTGAGGGTGTTGGCCGCGTTGTCGAACGGGTTGCTGCCGAGCGAGGCCGCTTGGGCGCTGCTGCAGTCGCTGCTCTGGGCGAGCGTCGTCGCCGAACAGAGGCCAGAGAGGACCGTGGCGGTGGCCACGACCGATCCGAGCCGTTGGAAGGGGTGAGTCATGTGCTCAGTGCTCCGAAAGTGTGGGAAGGACTCGAACCGGGCAACGACGGGGCCCGAACCGATACGAAACGTCTCACGGCCCGACCGCCGCCGACGATCGGCGGACGGACGGGTCCGAGACATGGTCGGAATGTAGCCCGGGTTGCTGAAGCGACAAGTTTCGATTATCACGAATGTCCTGACCGGGTGACTTGGTGGCCGGATCGCGTGAGCGAGATAACCCGGGATGGCCGCCCGATGCGGAGAGGTTTCACGAACGGCTGAAATGTGGGTACCCCTTGGCGGCGGGGGTTGGCTACCATGCGCGGCTCGCGACAGCGGGGTGTAGCTCAGCTTGGTAGAGCGCTTGCTTCGGGAGCAAGAGGCCGCAGGTTCAAATCCTGTCACCCCGACTCCTCACTCGAAAGCCCAAGGCCCTTGGCCTTGGGTTTCTCGTTGCGGGTCGGTGTGGGCGTCCCGGCTTCGCCGGTCCGCCGGAGTTGGCGCCATCGATCAGTGCCATCTCCGGTCCCTGGCCAGGGCACACGGTGGCAAGCGCCATCGTGGTGTCACCCTCGGATCCGAACGCGGCGAACGAGTACTCGCCGCGTCAGCCGGACTCGCGGTTGCGGTACAGCCCCGGGTCTACGGCCGACAGCATCCGCTCCCGGTCCAACGGGCGTCCAGTGAACCGGGCGATGGACTCGACCACTGGTGCGGGATCGGACACGAGCCGCGCGTATGGGACGCTCAGCACTTGGAAGTTCGGGCGGGCGGCAAGCCACGCCATGGTGGCGTCGAGTTGCTGTCGATACACGGCCATCAGCCGGTCCGGGGCAAGTCCGCCCCCTGCGCGTCCGCTGCGCTCGAGCATCACGGATTGGCTGCGCACCACCTCGCGAAGGTCGCGGTCCATGAACAGCACCCGGTACGGCCGGTCGTCGGGGAGGTGCTGCAGCAGGAGGTGGATGACCTTCACGGCCCTCCCGGCGGCATCGTCAAGCCAGCTGATGTCGGTGCGGAGTTGCTTCACGCGCTCGAATTCGAAGTACCCGCGCGGGTTGTCGTCGTCGCTGGCGCGTTCGCCATCGGTCACGGCGGGAATGCCGCCGGCATGCAGCATCTGCATCGCCAGGCTGGTTCCGGAGCGGGGCAGGCCGCTGACCACGAAGACGGGCTCGCGTTCAGTCATGGGATGGCGGGACTCTATCGGAACGCGGATACTGCAGCCATGGCCATGCCCCCCGCCGCCGTGCGAGCACCGCTCTGGAACCGCGGGTTCATCTCGCTCCTCGCCACCCAGTTCTTCGAGGCGGCCACCGACAACCTGGT
>JBJOIF010000293.1:0-14050 GCA_046047335.1 Planctomycetota bacterium
AGTACACCGACGCGAGCGGCAAGAAGATGCACGTGCTCGACAAGGTGGCCATGGTGTTCGGCCAGATGAACGAGCCGCCGGGCGCCCGCCTGCGCGTCGCGCTGAGCGCACTGACCATGGCAGAGAACTTCCGCGACAAGAGCGGTAAGGAGACCCTCCTGTTCGTCGACAACGTGTTCCGCTTCACGCAGGCCGGCTCCGAGGTGTCCGCACTCCTCGGCCGCATGCCGAGCGCCGTGGGCTACCAGCCCACCCTGAGCACCGAGATGGGCGCCCTGCAGGAGCGCATCACCTCGACCAAAGACGGCGCCATCACCAGCGTGCAGGCCATCTACGTGCCTGCCGACGACTTGACCGACCCGGCGCCCGCGACGACCTTCACCCACCTCGACGCGTTCATCGTGCTCGAGCGCAAGATCGCCGAGAAGGGCATCTACCCCGCCGTCGACCCGCTGTCGTCGACGAGCCGCATCCTCGATCCGCAGATCGTCGGCGAGCGCCACTACAAGGTGGCCCGCCGCGTGCAGGGCATCCTGCAGCGGTACAAGGACCTGCAGGACATCATCGCGATCCTGGGCGTCGACGAGTTGAGCGAGGAAGACAAGCTGAGCGTCGCCCGCGCGCGCAAGCTTGAGCGCTTCCTCAGCCAGCCGTTCTACGTGGGCGAGGTGTTCACCGGCCTGCCCGGCGTCACCACCAGCCTCGAGGACACCATCGACAGCTTCGAGCGCATCTGCAACGGCGAGGGCGACACCCTCCCGGAGAGCGCCTTCATGTACGTGGGCACGCTCGACGATGCCCGCAAGAAGGCGGAGAAGATGGCCGCGGCCGTCTGAGCCCCGTGATCCTTCCGAACGCAGCCATCGCCCTGGTGTTGGTGGTGCAGGCCCCGCCTGCCCCGCCGAGCCAGGGCGATGCTCCTTCCCAGCCGCCGCCACCGGCCCCCGGCACCCCCGCGGTGCCGCGAGCCAAGCCCGGCTCGATGCAGCCTCCCCGACTCGCCCCGACTCGGATGAACGACGCTCGCGGCCTGGACGGCGATGCCCCGGCGGCACCACCGACCCCGGCCGATGGCGTTGCCCCGGCGCCCGCCGGAGCCGAGACGCCATCTCGCCCGGCCGACCAACCATCGCCGGAGGCTGCCGCCCCCACCGTGCCCGATGCACCGTGGACCGTGCCTCCGCCCCCGGCCGCGGCGGTCCCAGCCGCTGCACCTGCACCGGCACCAGCACCGGCGGCGATCGCGCCCGCCGCGGGCGGCATCGAGTGGGGCACGCTGGCCTTCCTGACGGCGCTGCTTCCCGCGGGCATCGCCATCGGTTGGTGGATGCAGGGCGGAGCGCCCGGCAAGCGGTGAAGGCCGGCGACGCTGCGGCGCACGGGCGCCTGCTTCACGCCCCCCAGGTGTGCACCGAGGCGATTCACCCGGGACCGGTGTTCCACGCCGGTCCGCGGAACTCCGTGAGCTTGCCGTCCGGGCCGAAGAACACGCACCAGGTGCGTTCGTCGGCCTCGCGTGGCATCAACGCCCCGGTCGCCAGGCTCGAGAGCGTGTCGCCGTATTGCCACCGCTCCGTCACAATGGCCCCGCCCGACGCGGCGGCACCCAGGCGCTCTTCCTCGGAGTACTTCGGGCGATGCCGCGACGATGGATCGCCGAGCAACTCGCCCACCTGCTCGCGGGTCATCCCGACGCGCAGCCGACTCCAGTTGGTCTCGTAGCGCGGGGCCTCGCACCCGGCCAGCGCCAGACCCGCCACCCATGCGGCGATCCACCGTCCGGCACGTCTGAATCGCGCCGCGGTCGGCGTGCGTGCGGCACGGCTCACGCCGTACCCATCCGTCCCAGTGCCGCGGTGCAGTCGACGGCCAGCGGCCCGATGTCGATGCCCGCGCCGACGGCCCGGCGCATCCAGAGGTCCGGGGTCACGCGCCCAATCGAGCAGATGCGCTTGGTCTCGGCGGCGAGGTCACGGCCACGGAGATGGGCCCGCACCTGGTGGCTGATCACGTGGCCGAGCGTGTAGTCGGCCAGGTACAGCGGGTGGCCAACCATGTGCTGGTACGCGGCCAGGATGTGCGCGTGGTCGGCTCCGAAGTCCTGCGCATAGTGGGCGCCCCATACGTCCGCGGCAATCGCCAGCGTGGCGTCACGCAGCGCTTCGGGCGAGGCCGAGGGATTCGCGTAGATCCAACGCCACATGCGCAGCTCCACCAGGCTCGGACCGGCGATCTGTCGGGCGGCGAGCATGGTGGCCACCGCGTCCAGGTCCTGCGC
Organism: Planctomycetota bacterium; assembly: GCA_046047335.1. GTDB lineage: Bacteria > Planctomycetota > Phycisphaerae > Phycisphaerales > SM1A02 > UBA966. The sequence continues at coordinate 2,279 of JBJOIF010000293.1, forward strand.
GCGCTGCGCATCGGCCGCGTCCTCGATGCCGAGCACGCGCTTGGCGAGCGACTGGTAGAGGAACGCGAAGGCTTCGGTGCATGCCGTGTTCGGGACGTTCTGCAGCGCGGGCCGCGGCGCGAAGAAGGCGCTGTAGAGCTGCTCGAGGTTGTGGCCGAGCTCGTGCATCGCCGTGTCGAATCCGTCCCAGCCCAGGCCTTCCTTGATCCGGTTGGTGCGGAGCCACGCCCCGTACTCACCCAGCATCGGGCGCATGGCGTGCCCCGACCCCTTGGCGATCTCCACCCGGATCCGCTCGCCGAGGAACCGGGCCTCGTCCGCAGGGAAACCAAGTCCGCGCAGCACGTCCGGGAGCGCGCGCTGGAACGCCGCCTCGTCGGGGAATCGCGCGTGCACGGCCGCATTGAGCTCCGCGGCAGGAAGGGATTCCGCCACGTCCTCGAAGTAGATGTCATGGCATTCGAGCGGCCGGCCGATCCGGCGACGCAGGAACGCCGCCAGCGGCGCACGGACCGGATGGTCGAGCAGGTCCACGAGCAGCCGCTCGACTTCCGTCTCGGGGATCTCGCGCGCCAGGTCGAACTTGCGCGCGATGGCCGTCGGCGCCTCCGGGTAGAGCGGGTCGAATCGCCGGGCGACGTCCGCGTGGGCCAGAAGGTGACGGTACCGCTCCGGACCGACGGTCTCGTCCTCGGGGACGGCCGTGCCGTCCAGCGTGTTGCGGGCGGGGTCCCATGCCCGTGCACCGGCGGTGCGCTCCATCACCGCGCGCGGGATCGATCCATCGATGTGCCGCGCCATCACCCACGTCAGGGCGCGCTGCTTGTCGATGCCGTCCTCATCGCCGTAACCGGCCTTGATCTCCTCGCGCACGAGCCAGTGGGCCAACAGCGCGCGGTCGGGTTCGAACCACCGCTTCCCCTTGGCGTCCACCATCGTGCCCACGGGCACGTGGAAGCGGGCCACAAAGTTCTGCGCGCGCTGCCCCGTCATCCGCGCGAGGTCCGCAAGCTCCACCGGCACTCGCGGCCCGAACTGCTGCGCCACGCGCACCTCCGCCCATCGCTCGGGCGTCCAGTCGGCGCCATCGGCGAGCATCCTCGCCAGATCCGGGCGATCAAAGTTGAGCAGCGCGATGAACGCGATCTTCTGGCGGTAGAGCTGGTCCGAGAGGTCCGGCGCGGGGTCGAACGCCGCGAGCGCCTCGTCGACTCCGGGGAACTCATCGCCCGCGAGGTCGTTCCAACGCCGCAGCGACCGACGCATCTCGTAGAGGTGCCCACCCACCTGCTGCATCGCCAGCTCGAGACGATCGAGGAGCCGCGATCGATCGGCGGCATCGGCCACGAAGTGGCGAGCGCAGAACTCGGCGAAGGCGACAGCGTCGCCGTCGGATGCCTGCCAGCGCGCGGCCGCCCGCGCGACGCCTGCCGAGGCACTGGCGCGCACCGATTCCCCGTGACGTTGCACGATGGCCCCGATCGCCGCCGCGAGGTCGAGGGTTGGCACCGACGCCGCCAGTGGCGCTGCAGGAGCCGCGCTCATCGGGCCTCCGGGGCGGATCGCGGTGCGGCGGACTCCGGCGCGGGGGCAGCCGCCGGAGCCGGGTCGGCGGGACACCCGGCACACCCCGTGGCGTCCTTGGGTCGCACCGTGGCGAACACGACGAGCGGCTGCTCGGCCAGGCGGCCGTGCAGGCGCATCGAGGTGTAGAGCAAGCCCTCCTTGGGTCCCTTGGGCATGATCCGTACGACGACCGTCCGCACCTTGCCGTCGGTCCGCTGGCCGACCAGTTCGATCGACGCCTCCGGACCGCCGGCCTCGACGGCGATGACCTCGTCGCCGGTGTCGTCCATCTCGATCGGGAGGTCGACGAACGACCCGGTGTCGATGCGGCCGGCATTGATCCGGTACTCGCGCATCCGGAACCCGGGCTGGGGCAGCGTGGCCTCGTTGCGGATCCACACCTCGAAGACCGGGCACTCCGGACGGTCGGTCTCGACCACCAGCGACGCGGGGAACGTCGGCTGCCACGAATCGAGGTCGTACCGGACGAGGTAGGCGTTGCGCGGCGGGTCGCCCGGGGTGAAGCCGATGTACTCCGGCTCGCGGCCCCCGATGGCGCAGATCCGGAACGGCTGCTTGTCCACCGAGTCGATCACCACGCGGCCGCTCCGGGGACGGCCGGCCACGGCGTTGATGATCGCGGGGTTCGAACGGATCGCGCGGGCGGTCTCGCCACGGATCACCAGTTCCAACGGCTGCGCAAATCCCTCCACGGCCACCCGGAGGCTGGCGCGGTGCATCTGCGGCATGGCCGCACCGTCGAGCGCCGCTTCCAGGTCGACGGTCGCGCCAGGGGCGACCACCGTGCCGGCGAGGGCGGAGGTGGTGGTGCACTTGCAGCTTGGGGTGACCGCCACAATCCGCAGCGGGACCCCGGACGTGTTAGAGAGGCGGAACACGCCCTTCGCGCCCTGCTTCGGCGGCAGGATCCCGAGGTCGAGGACCGTCGGCTCGGCCTTCAAGGGTGGCGCCCCGGCCTGCATTCCCGGGGCCGGCTCGACCCGAAGCGGCGGCTCGGCCTGCGGAGCAGCCAAGACGAAGGCACCAAGCACGGCAGCGAGAAGGAGGGTCATGACGGGAGTGTATGCCGGGGACCGGAATCCACGGGATTCTCGGACGCAACCGCCCTCTCAGGCCGGGCAGGCCGTCCCGACACGGCGAAACCGAAAAAACTTCGATCAACGATGATTCACTTCGGCCACGGATTCCGTCTATGAGTGTGGAGACGGAGACGACGACCTGCGGGTCGACCCCCCGAATCCGACACAGGGACTGGATGAGCCGAATGGTCGGCCCAGACCCGCGCGCCGAACCGCGCGTCCAACACAGCCCTTTTCCCTCCCTCCGCCCCCAGGTCCTCACAGACTTGGGGGTATTTCTTTCTCCGCTATCCTTCGCCTCCCCCGGCCCCCGCCGGGACCCAAATCACCCCGAACGGAAGGCGACCGAGTGAAGAGCACCGACCTGCGTGCCAACATGGGCATCAAGCTTGACAACAAGCTGTACCTGATCACCAAGCTCGAGCACCGGACGCCCGGAAACCTCCGCGCCTTCATCCAGGTCACCATCCGCGACCTGAACAGCGGGGCGATCATCGAGAAGCGCCTGCGCTCCGGTGAGGAGGTCGAGCAGGTCGACCTCGACCGCCGGCCGATGGAATACCTCTACGAGCAGTCCGGCAAGCACGTCTTCATGGACCTCGAAAGCTACGAGCAGGTCGAGCTCACCGCCGACTTCGTGGGCGATCTCCCGCTGTACGTGCTTCCGAACACGCAGGTCGTGGTGCTGTGGTGCGACGGCAAGCCGATCTCCGTGGAACTGCCGCTGACGGCCGTGCTCACCATCACGGACACCCCCCCGGGGATCAAGGGCGCCACCGCCACCAACCAGCTCAAGGAAGCCACCTGCGAGACGGGCCTCAAGACCCGCGTCCCGCCCTTCATCACGACGGGCGAGAAGATCGTGGTGAGCACCGAGGACGGCTCGTACCGCGAGCGCGCCTGACCCCTCAGGACGCGCCCGCCGTCTCCATCGCCGCCTGGACCACCGCCTCGGCTGTGAAGCCGAAGTGGGCGATCACCTTGGGAGCTGGACCGCTCTCGCCGAAGGTGCGCATGGCGATCACGCGACCGTCAAGGCCCACGTACTCGCCCCAGCCAAGGGGGCTCGCCATCTCGACGGCCACGCGACGGCGGACCGAGGGCGGCAGCACCGCGTCCCGGTACTCGCGGGGCTGGGCATCGAACACGTGCGTGCAGGGCATGCTCACCACCCGAGTCCGGACGCCCTTGGCGGCGAGCATGGACCGGGCCTCGATGCAGAGCGACACCTCGCTGCCCGTCGCGATCAGGATGACCTCGGGCGCCCCACCTTCGGACTCGAGCAGCACGTAGCCACCGCGCGCGGCGCCGGCCGCCGGCGCGCAGGTCGAGCGGTCGAGCGTGGGCACGTTCTGCCGCGTCAGCGCGATGGCGCTCGGCGTGGTCCGCGCGGTCATGGCCCAGCGGTACGCCTCGAGCACCTCGTTGGCGTCGCACGGGCGCCACACCGCGAGGTTGGGCACCGCACGCAGGCCCGCGAGCTGCTCGATCGGCTGGTGGGTCGGACCGTCCTCGCCGACGCCGATCGAGTCGTGGGTGAACACCCAGAGCGCGGGGATACGCATCAGCGCACTCAGGCGAATGGGCGTGCGCATGTAGTCGGCGAAGATCAGGAAGCCGGCCCCGAAGGCGCGCAATCCGCTGAGCACCATGCCGTTGACCACGCCGCCCATGGCGTGCTCGCGGATTCCGAAGTGCATGTTTCGGCCGCCGTAGGTGCCACCGAACTCGGGCGCGTTGAACGTGCCCGCGCCCTTCAGCATGGTCTTGTTGCTCGGGCTCAGGTCGGCGCTGCCGCCCATCATCCACGGCACGCGTTCCATGATGGAGTTGATCGCCTTGCCGCCGGACCCCCGGGTCGCGTCGCCCTTGGGATCGGCGGGCACCGGCATGAGGCCAGCATCCCAGCCCGCCGGAAGTTCACCGCGCCACATCGTCTCCAGTTCCGCGGCCAGTGCAGGGTGCGCGGCGCGATAGCCCGCCCATGCGGAAGCCCATGCGGCATGGGCCGCGGCTCCGCGCGCACCCATGCGCTCGGCGAATCGCTCGCGCACGCCGGCCGGCACCAAGAAGCGCGGCGCGGTCGGCCAGCCGTAGGCGGCCTTGGTGCGGTCGAGCTCGGCCTCGCCCAGCGGCTCACCGTGCGCCTTGGCCTTGTCCTGCACTTCGGGGGAACCCCAGCCGATGTGGCCATCGACCACGATGATGGTGGGCCGGTCCGTGGTGGCCCGCGCGTTCGCGTACGCCGCCGTCAGGGCATCGACGTCGTTGCAGTCCTTCACGTGCTGGACGTTCCACCCGTAGCCGTGGAATCGCGCCGTGACGTAGTCGGAGCACGACAGGTCGGTGCTGCCGTCGATCGTGATGCGGTTGTTGTCAAAGATCCAGCAGAGGTTGCCGAGCCGCATGTGGCCGGCCATGCTGGCGGCCTCGTGCGAGATGCCCTCCATCAGGCAACCGTCGCCGCAGATGGCCCACGTGTGCCAGTCGAAGAGCGTGAACCCCGGTCGGTTGTAGCGCTCGGCGAGGAACTTGGCCGCGATCGCCATCCCCACCGAGTTGGCGAGCCCCTGCCCCAACGGCCCGGTGGTGGTCTCGACACCGGGCGTCAGCCCGTACTCCGGGTGTCCAGGGCAGCGTGACCCCACTTGGCGGAACGCACGGATGTCATCGAGGCTCACGGCGGCGCGACCTGTGGGGCGCCCGTCGGCATCGGTCTCCGCGACGCCCGCCAGGTGCAGCAGCGAGTACAGCAGCATGCACGCGTGGCCGTTCGAGAGGACGAACCGATCTCGATTGGGCCACTTCGGCGCGGCGGGGTCGTAGACCATGGCATCCTGCCACAGCGCGTAGCCGACCCCAGCCAAGCCCATCGGTGCGCCCGGATGGCCGCTGTTCGCCTGCTGGACGGCGTCCATCGAGAGCGCGCGGATGGTGGTGATGGCGATGCGGTCGATGAGCGGCACGCCCGCGGGGGTGCCGGCGTGCGGATCAATCGCGACGGTGGTGGCGGCGGTCATGGCGCGGAGGGTACCGGGCGTCCGCCGCCGTCCGCGCGATCACGCCAGGCCCGCGGCACGCAAGGCGCGTTGCCCGATGCGCTGCATGACCCACAGCACGACAATGAGGAGCGCCACGCCCACCACCAGCGCCAGCGGTCCCTGACGTTGCATGAGTTCCTTCAGGTCGCGCGCACCGGTGGCCGCCGCCTGAGCGCCCACCCACACGGCCACCGCCGTGCGCGGAAGCATTCCCATGATCGAGCCGATGGCCATCGTCCAGAACCGGACCCCGGTGGCGGCCAGCACCAGGTTGGTGAAGGCGAACGGCGAGTTCGGCGGAAATCGCAGGAGCGCCACGAGGAACACCGTGCGCGCCGGCCGGGCATCCACCAGGGCCCGACGGACGATGCCCCACCGCGGGTGTCCGTCGATGAGCGCCCGTACCGCGTCGCCGGCCACGGCGCGCGACAGGCCCCAGCCGATCACCGCTCCGCCGAGGTAGCCGAGCACCGACACGGGAAGCCCGACGGCCATGCCGAACACCCAGCCCATGAGCACGGCCTGCGCGTACGTCGGCAGGCATCCGGTGCCGGCGGCCACGGCGAAGCCCGCGGCAGCGATCGCGATGCCCGCGGCGCCGTGCCCGCGCAGCCAGTCGCTCACTTCCCCGAGCCAGGCAAAGAGAAGGATCGAGAAGCCAAGCGGCAGCGTGAACCACGCGACCGCGAGCGCCGCCGTACCGACGAGCCGCGGGGTCCAGCGTGGGCGCGCCTGGGCGCCATGCCCAGAACCATCCGCCAACGGGTCGTCCGCGGCGGCGCGTTCGTCGGGACGATCCGTCACGGGGTGGCCAACGCGCCGGCAGGCGATGCTTCGGGTCGGTGCCCAGGGGCCTGCGGATCGGCAGGCACGGCGCCGGGCGCACCGCCCATCGGGTCGCCGGGCGGTGGCAGCACCGGCCCCATCTCGGACAGCCGCATCCGCACCTGGCCGAAGAAGTGGTCCGACTCCTTCCAGAAGTGGCCGGGCACCGCCCAGTCCGGCGACGACAGCGTGACCGTGGTGGGCCGCTCCGACGACACGGTGGCCACAAATCGCCAGCGGCGCTCCTCGCGCCGCGGCGCGAGCCCGGGCTCCACGACGTCGCGCCGCAGATCTCGGTAGACGCTCACGCGCGAGGCCGCCTCGTCGACCGAGACCTCGTTGGCGATCACCACCCAATCCGGGTAGCGCGGGGCACGGCACGACTGGATGACGGCCTGCCAGACCTCGCCTCGCGGGCGATCGTCGAACTCCGCGCGCTGCGAGTGGCCGCAGCCGCCGAGGGACGACAGCGCCGCCATCGCAAGCATCACCGATCTACCACCCACGAACCATGGACGATCACGCATCGGGAAGCTCCGTGTTGACATGCACCTTCTGGACGTCGTCATGCTCTTCGAGGGCCGCGACCAATCGCGCCACCCGCGCGGCCGCGTCCGGGTCGAGGTCCACGGTGGTGGACGGCACGTAGGTCAGTTCCGCCCCCTCGAGGGCGATGCCCGCGGACTCGAGGGCATCTCGAAGTCGAGCGAGGTCGGCGGGGGCGCAGAGCACCTGCCAGCCTTCTTCGCCGCCGACGATGTCCTCGGCACCGGCACCGAGCGCGACCTCGAACAGCTGCTCCTCGGTGCAGCCGCCCGTCGGCACCAGCACCTGGCCACGATGCTGGAACGTGTACGCGACGCTGCCGGAGACCCCGAGGTTGCCGCCGTTCTTGTCGAAGATGGTGCGGACCTCGGGCGCCGTCTTCTGCACGTTGGCCACCAGTGCCTCCACGAGGACCGCCACCCCGCCCGGGGCATACCCCTCGTAGTGGATCGCTGCGAAGTCCTCGGCACCGTCGCCGCCGCTGCCCTTCTTCACGGCCTTCTCGATGGTGTCGCGCGGCATGTTCGCCGCCTTGGCGGCATCGACGGCCAGACGCAGCGCGGAGTTGAACTTCGGATCCGGCCCTCCGGACTTGGCCGCCACGATGAGGGCGCGCGCAAGCTTTGACCAGATCTTGCCGCGCTTGGCGTCGACCGCGGCCTTGCGGTGCTTGATGTTCTTCCAGGCGCTGTGACCGGCCATGCTGTGTCCGTGCAATCAGGGGGATGGGGGCGGACCGTCCACGGCGGGGGCGTCGCCGCGCCCCACCGCCTCCAGCCGGGCCCGTCCCCGGGCCGCGACGGCACCGTCGGGGCGCGCGTGATACCGCACGGCGTCGATCGCCGCCAGCCCGGTGCGCGCGGCGAACACCTGGCGCAGGAGCGCCACCTGTTGCTCCGTGCTCATGCCTGACTCGGCGCGCCGCAGTGCCTCGGACCACGCACGCTGCGCACCGTCGGCGTCGCCAATCCGCCACAGTGCGTCGCCCAGGCGCTCGTGGACGGCCGCCCCGAGGCGATCGCCGCCGGCCGCAGCCGCCATGCGCAGGAGCGACACCGCGCCGAGAACACCGTCGGCGTCCTTCAGCAGCCCAACGCGCAGCCGCGCCCAGCCCAAGGTGTCGAGCACGGCGGGATCGCTCCCGAGGGCCTGCCGCGCCGCCTCGGCCATCGCCACCGTCTCGATGTCCGCGGCGCCGCGGCGCAGTCGCAGGTCGGCCAGGTTGTTGAGCAGTTGCCCATCCTCCGGGGCCTCCGCCGTGCCGAGTTCAAGCACCTTCTCCGCACCCGTGTCGTCCCCGCCGATCCGCAGCAGCTCCGCCACCGCCACGAACTCGCTGCCCGGCGAAGTGCCGTCGCCAAATGCGCCCGCATCCGCCCCACGCAGCTGCCTCGCCAGCGCCGCCGCGCGCATCGCCCGGCCACCCGCCGCACCGTCGCACACGATGGCCGCCCTCGCCAGGCGGGCGATGTCGGCCGGATCGAGGTCGGCGGGCTCGTCTAGGCGGGCTCGGAGGAACTCGGCGGCCGCCGCGGGCGCACCCTGGCCGAGCAGAAAGTCCGCGCCGGCCAGCCAAGGCTCGACGGGCAGGCGCAGCTCGGCGTGCTCCAGCGCGCGCGATGCCTCGATCCGCACCGCGGCGGCGCGCGCCGCCGCACCCGGACCGTCGGCGAGGCCAAGGGCCTCGAATGCGTAGAAATCGAGCGACTCGTCCGGATCCGCGAGGATCGCATCCCGGGCGATCCGACGGATGACCTCGCCCCGACCCGGGGTTCCGGTTGCGATGCGGCGCGCGAGGTCGAGCGCCATGCGTCGCATCGACGATGGCGGTGGCCACGCACTCTCGGCGAAACGCTGCAGTGCGAGAACCGCGTCCGCAGCATCGGCAGCCTGCAATGCAACGGCCGCCTCCTCCATCGCCCGACGCGGACCGGGCGGCAACGCCGAGGCACGTTCCCGGGCGATGCCGAGTGCCTCTTGGCCCCGGCCGAGCACGCGCAGGAGTTCCTCGCGGACAGGGAGCAGGTCGGCCTGACCGGGATCCTGCGCGAGCCGTGCATCCACATCGGCCAGGAGGCGCGCCGCCGATCCCGACTGCATGGCGGCGCCGATCGCCGCTCGCCATGCCAAAGGGTCCGCGGGAGCACGTGCCACCTCGGCGGTCGCCCACTCCGTGACGGCCGAGGGCGGCAGCGCGCGCGGCATCAGAAGAAGCAGCAAGTCCACGGCCGCCGCCTCGTCGGGGTCGACCGCACGCTGCATGAGAAGCTCCGCGATCGCCTCGCCGGGGTCGCCTGCGGTCATGGCGGCCTCGGCTCGGGCCAGGGGCGACTCGTCGGGCGGCCGGCCATCCAGGGCCCGGCGCATCCTCGACAGGACCTGCGCACCTCGCGAGCCCGCGCGTGGCGAGGCGGCGAGTTCGGCCCGAGCCATGGACTGCTCGGCCTCAATGGAGGCCCCGGTCTCGAAGTAGGCGCGAGCGAGCGAGGCGTGCCACCATGCATCCGCCTCGACGTCCGCCGGTGCCTGCTCGCCCGCACGGACCACGAGCGCGGGATCCCGGGCGGCCACGCCAACCAGCACCATCGCCTCCAGCGTGGCACGCACCTCGACGGCGGCCGAGGCCCGGGCCAAGGCGTCTTCGGCGCGTGACCAGCCGAGCCCAGGCTCACCCATGGCGGCCACGACGCCCGCCGACAGGGCCTCACCGATCGGATCCTCGGCCGGTGGATCCACCTCGGCACGCAGGGCCTCGGGCGCCATGCTCGTGCTCACCAGCGCGCGGACCACGTCGCGGAACGCTTCCGGGTGTCGCTCCACGATGGCACGCGCTCGGCGCAAGCGGGCCGCCGCCGAGTCCCCTGCGGCCGACAGGCACGCCTGCAGCGCCATCGGGCTCAGGGCCCCGTCATCGACGGCCGCGTCGAGCACCTGGATCCCTCCGTCCACATCGCCCGCGGCGATCATCAGCTGCCCGAGCCGGGCCCGGCGCTCGGCAGGCGCGGCCGGCTCCCCGAAACGCCCCGGACCCGCCGCATACGCCGCCAAGGCCAAGGCCTCGGCCATCGGCCGATCACCCGACAGGGCGCGCAGCAGCCACTCCATGCCGATCGTCAGTTCGGGACGTGTCCACGGTGCCTCGGCCAGCATCGCACCGAGAATCTGGCGGGCGGCGGCCTCGTCCCCCGCCACCAGCTGCGCGTAGGCCAGGAGCGTGACGGTGCGAAGCGACGGAACGAACGCCGTCGAAAGCGAGAGTGCCTCGAGCGCCGCACGAGGTTCCCCGCACCGAAACGCGGCCACACCCGCCTCCCGTGCCACGCCCGCAGCCAAGCGCACGGTCGGGTCGGTGGCGGGGGCCGCGCCGGGAGGGATGGCCGCCAGGGCCTGCATCGCCACGTCCAGCCCGGCTCGGTCGAAGCCGAGACGAAACAGCGATCGTGCCAGCGTGCCACCCACGGCCAACCGCTGGGCCGGATCCAGGACATCCGCCGTCCCGTCCACCAACCGCGGCCAAGCCCCGCCAAGCAGTCGCGCTGCAGCGGCAGGATCCCCGCCTTGGGCACGCCGCATCCCCACCTCAACCTGCGAGCGCAGGTCGTCGGGCTCCAGCGCGAGGGCGCGCTCCCAGGCCACCGCCGCTCGCTCAGCATCACCCGCCTCGGCACGCACCTCCGCCAACGCGCGCTGAAGCGCCGCCGAACCGGGATCCGTGCGCAGTGCCGCCTCGATGTCCTCGGCGGCGCGGAGCGCCTGCCCGTCGAGGGCCCGCTGGCGGCCCCTGACGTAGCGACGGATGGCCTGCGTCTCCGCGGCGCTTCCGGCGGCGGGTGCAGACAACAAGCCCGAGGCCGGAGGCGTCCGCACCGGCACCGATGCCGCGAGCCCGTCCACCACCTGTTCCAGCGACGCCACCGCTTCGACCCCGCCACGCGGACGAACCTCTGCGGGTGCGACTCCCGGCGGTTCGGGAGGTCCTGCACCGGCGGCACGCGACGTCAGGCACGCGGAGAGTGCCATGGCGGCCACGGCCATGGCGACCCTGGCCTTGAGCCAGTGCTCCGTGGCAGTCACTTGCGCTTCTTGGGCGTGGAGGCCTTGGGCGTGGAGGCCTTGGGTGTGGAGGCCCGCGGCGCAGGAGCCTTCGAGGAGGCGGATTTGGCCGGTCGCGCCGCCGACTTTGCGGAAGGGGCGACGCGTGCCTTGACGGCGGCAGGCTTCGCCTTCACGGACTCCTTGGCCTTGGCAGCGGCTTCCTTCTCGCGGAGCGCCAACTTCTCGCGGCGCATCTCCTCACGGCGCGCCGCGCGCTCGGCCATCAACGCGGCGCGCTCGGCCGCGAGCTGTGCCTCCACCAGCACCTTGGCGGCGGCACGCGCCTCGTCGACGGGTCGCGGCGGAGCGAGCTCCGCCGGCTTGGTGGCGGTCTTCGGCAGCTTCGGCGGATTGGTCTCCCACATGTGGTCGACCGCCGCCACCAGCGACAGGTGCGCCGCGCGCGCCTCATCGGCCTTGACGTGGCGGTTCACCCAACCCGTGGCCTCCGCCATGGGCATGCCGGCCGGGAGGACGCCCGCCTGCACCAGCAACTGCACGCCGAACTCCTCCAGCGGCACCGAATGGAAATCCACGCCCACCAGCAGCACACGGTTGGCGACGAAGGGGATCATCCCCGGCAGCGTCTCCATGTAGCT
>JBJOIF010000294.1:0-5689 GCA_046047335.1 Planctomycetota bacterium
CCGGCGACCACGAGTGGGTCAACAACGCGGGCGTGCTGGCCGGAGCGGTGCACGCCATCGAGGCGATCCCGCAGCTCATCTTCGCGCAGTACGTGCAGCAGCCCACCGAGGAGCGCGGCGACCGTGCGTGGATCGCCATCGGCAAGACCACCAGCTACGTACAGAACGTGGTCCCGGTCACGGGCGACAATTCGGGCGCGTTCCAGCCCGTCATCGGACAGGTCTACGAGGGCGTCGTGTTCCGCATCCAGGACTGCGTGGCCACCGTCTACCACGGCGGGGTGCACGACTCGCTGGTGGCGATGACCAGCTACGACTCCGGCATGGACACGGCCAGCATCGGGTGGGACATGCGCGCGTGGCGAGCCTGGTTCGATACCACCTACGTGGCGATCAAGCGTCGACAGGCCGACGAGCTTGCCGCCGCCGTCACGCCATCGACGCCAGCTCGATGACCGCCTGCGCCAGCCGGTCGTACTGCTCGGCGCGGTTGTAGACCTGCGCGGAAGCGCGGGCGTGCCACCTTCCGCCGAAGTCCATGATCGGCAGCTCCAGGCGATGCGACGACAGCAGCGCGGCTTGGAAGGACTCCGGGCTGTCCCATCGTGCGCGGACCTCCGGCGGCAACGGCACCGTGCACATGGCTCCGAGCATTGAGCCGTCGGCCGGCGAGATGGGCTCGACCTCCCATCGATCGCAGAGCATCCGGTGCGCCCAGGCCGCCAGGGATCGATTGTGCTGCATGACTCGGTCCCAGCCGAATCCACCCATGAAGTCGATGGCTTCGCCGGCGACCATCCATGCCGCCAGGTCGCGCGTGCCCTGCCAGTCGAACTCATTGGCCAGCCCTTCCCCGTGGAAGTGGCTCACCACCGCCGGGTGAGTGCGGGCGCGGGCGTGCTCGGCCGCCCACAGCACGGCGGTTCCCTTGGGCGCGCAGCACCACTTGTGCAGGTTGCCGGTCCACCATGTGGCGCCCAGCGCATTGACGTCAATTGGCAGCATCCCGGGCACGTGCGCGCCATCCACGAGGACCTCGATGCCCATCGCCCGGCAGCGCGCGCAGAGTTCGGCCACGGGGAACACCAGCGCGGTGGGACTGGTCACCTGGTCCACCACCACCAGCCGGGTGCGCGGCGTGCACGCGGACAGCACCGCGTCGATCACGTCGGACGGACGCAGGATGGGCAGCGGCACAGAGACTTCGCGATAGGTGGCGCCGCGCCGGGACGCGCACCACTGCATCGCCTTGCGAACCGCGTTGTAGACGTGCGACGTCGTGAGCAGTTCATCCCCATCAGACAGTTCGAGCGCGTGGAGCACCGCGTTGACCCCTTCGGTGGCGTTGGTGACAAACCCGAACGAGCCGGGTGCCATTCCGAGGAACACCCCGACCCGCCCGCGGGCCGGCTCAAGGAGCTCGGTCGCCCGGCGACCAAGCAGCTCGATCGGGCGCGACTCGATGCGATCCTGCGCGGCGATGTGCGCCTGGCGCACCGCCCGGGGCACCGCGCCAAAGCTGCCATGGTTGAGAAACGTCAGGTCCGGGTCCAACTGCCAGAGCCGATCCAGGCCCAGTGCCAGCGGCATCGGGGGCGCCGGGATCGAGGACAGGGTGCTGTTTGGGTCACTCACGGGGCCAACCATAGAGCCTGGCCATAAAAACTGCAGTCGGAAGGGCGGAATCGCCGTTGATTCGGCATTCGTTCGCGCTAACATTTCCCGTACGGATTCTGCAGCCGGGCAAGGCGGCCTGCCGAATACCAAACAAGTCCCGCACGCCAGACGACGCGCCGGACCCCAATGAGGACCCACCATGAGACTCCTTGCATGCCTGCGTTCCCTGCTCAGCCCGGCCAATGACCTTCCCTTGGTCATCCTCGGACCCGGCGGGGACTTCACCGAACACGTCACTGTCCGCAACGGCCGACTGACGCGCGAAACGCCCACGCGCCACACCGTGCAGGAAGAGGACGACCGACGCCCGTGCACGCCGCGCCGACGCGCCCACCGCCTGCAGCGATTCCTGCAGACGGCCCCCCTGCCCGACCGCACCCCCTCGCCCGCGGACCATCCCCGACTGAACGCCTCGCGCCGTACCGGCGCCACTCGCACGACTTCGATCCCCGCGCCGCACGCCACCTTCCACACCGGAGCACTTCGCCATGAACCTGACGCCCAAGCAACTGCGGATCTTCGACTTCATTCGCCAGCACCGTTCGAGCAAGGGCTACTCCCCCACGATGCAGGAAATCGCCGACGCACTCGGCGTCACCAAGGTGACGGTGTTCGAGCATGTCGAAGCGCTCGTGCGCAAGGGAGCGCTCGTGCGCGATCCGAACAAGAGTCGCTCTTTGTCGATCGCTGAGGACGTCGAACTGCCGCACGAGTCCGCCGATCGGCAACTGCACGACGAACCGACCCCAGCCGGTGGAATGCGATTTCCCCTGCAGTTCCCGCTGGTGGGCAAGATCGCGGCCGGCCGTCCGATCGAGAAGTGCGCGCAGGACGAGACGCTCCGCCTCGAGGAGCTCTTTGGGCCCCGGCGCGGCGAGGGCGCGTCCATGTTCGCCCTGCAGGTGGACGGCTGGTCCATGCGCGACGAAGGCATCTTCGACGGGGACTACGTCATCGTCGAGCGTCGCGACACGGCGCGCAACGGTGAGCGGGTGGTGGCCCTGCTGCCGGATGGCGAGACGACGCTGAAGACGTACTACAAGGAGCGCGACGGCCGGATCCGGCTGCAACCGGCCAACCCGGAATTCGCGCCGATCGTCGTGGACGACTGCCAGGTCCAGGGCGTGGTGGTGGGAGTCATGCGCCGCTACTGAGCCAAGCCGCGCTCAGCCCACGGCCGCCACGAGTTCGGTCACCAGGTGGACGGCGGCGTCTTCCGGCGAGGCACCGGCTCGAATGGCTTCGCGCATCCGCCGCACGATGGCGCTCCCGACGATGGCCCCATCGGCGTGGCTGGCCACCGCGCGCACGTGCTCCGCCGTCGAGATCCCAAATCCTGCGGCGATCGGGAGCACGGTGTGCCGCCGGATGCGGTCGACGATCGGCGCGACGTCCGGAGCGTCGCTGCGTTCGCCGGTGATCCCGAGCCGCGCCAGCGCGTACACGAACCCCGAGCAGAGCGCGGTGATGCGCGCAATGCGCTCGTCGCCCGACGTGGGCGACACCAAGAGCGTGAGCGCCAGTCCTGCGGCGTCGCACGCCGCCCGCAGGGCCGGCGCGTCCTCAAGGTCGATGTCGGGCACGATCAGTCCGTCAAACCCCGTGTCCGCCGCCTGTCGGGCAAAGTGCTCCGGGCCCACCCGATCGACGATCGACACGCTGACCATCGCGATCACGGGACACGACACCTGCGCGCGCACGTCCCGCACGGCCTCGAACACGCCGGCCGGGGTGCACCCCGCCACCAGGGCCTCATGCATCGACTCCGCGATCACGGGTCCGTCGGCGATCGGATCACTGAACGGAATGCCCACCTCGATGGCCGCCGCCCCGGCCCGCGCCAGGCGCGGCAGCAGCGCGCGCGTGGAGTCGAGCGATGGGTATCCCGCAGTGACGAATGGAAGGATGGCGGCTCGGCGATCAGGACCGCGCCGCGCGAATGCGCTGGCCACGCGGGAGCAGGCGGCGGGCGAGACGGTCATCCCGGCATGGTAGGGATCGCCCATGCGGCGAGCCGGCGCAGCGGTCGTGGTCGATCGGCCCGATCGATGCGGTACAACACCGCGGTCCGGCCCCGTAGCTCAGCGGCCTAGAGCAGTCGACTCATAATCGATAAGACCTCGGTTCGAATCCGAGCGGGGCTACTTCTTGAGGCGGGTGCCACGGCCGACCCCCACCGCCAGATGGCCGAGGGGCTTGAATGCGGGCCCCACCTCGCATCCGCGGCGGGGAAATGCGATGCACTGAGCCGTGTCAGGCCTGGCGACGACGCCGGACCATCAGGCCGGCGGTGCTGAACAGCGCCAGTGCACCTGGCGACGGTACGACGCCAACGTCTTCCAAGGTGCTGCCGGCAGCAAGCGTCGACACCAGCACCGTCGGCGAACCACTGCCGTCCTGTCTCAAGTTGATGGCAGCGACCTGCGACGCGGGCTCGTTGAGCGCGTTGTTGAATGCGGCCGTGGCGTATACGGAGAGGGCAGAACGCTCGGTCGAGGACGGATCCACGTAGAGCGCACACGTGTCATTCTCGGGGCCAGCGATGAAGTCCCACGCCACGACCACTTGGTAGTCCGTATTGAAGGTCAGCACTTGGCTTCCCCAACCAATGGCCCCATTGTTGGCGCGGATGCCGAAGACGAATCCCGTCCCCGAAGACTTGGCATACACGCGCCCAAAGAAACCCGACTGGGTACCAGCGGGATCGCTCACATGCAGGAAGTGGTTGCCGTAGGACGCCGTGTTCACTTGAAGCAACGCTGAAAAGTACAGCGTCGTGCCGGGGGTCGTCGGCGCAGGGGTGTCGAGGTTGCGGTAGAGGTCTTGTCCGCTTTGTCCAAGTACCGCCCGACCCCCGCTGACCTGGATCGGGTTGGTGTTCTCGTAGGTGGACGTCCAGCCGTTCTGCCCTTGAAGCCGGCCGGGGCTGTACCCAGAGGCGAAGTCGGTCGAGAAGTACACCTCCGCCTCGGCCGCGCCAGAGATGGCGAGAACCGCCCCTGCCGCCAGGCCGTGCTTCGTGCCTCGCGCGCCGATGGTCCGGAGCTGCATGGAGATGCTCATTGTGTTCGATTCCGTTGGATCAGTCCAAGAACCACCGTCGGCGCTCCCAGGGCCGCGCGGCCGGCGGGATCGCACGCCGTACACAAGAACGAGAACGACCCCCGCCGCCCATCACCGGCACCCCCACCATTCCGTCCCCCGGGAGGGCGGCGGAACGTCGGCGGCGTGGGGTCGCGCGCCCTACCCGCCTGCCTGGATCACCGCGAATCCAGTGCCCCCCGGCGGCGAATCCCGGATGGAGATGACCGTGGCGCACGACACCCTCCGAAGCCCGTGGTTCCGCCCGTGGATGCGGCTCTGGCTGGTGGCGGCGGGGCTCTACAACCTGGTCTGGGGCGCGGCGGTGGTGCTCCTCCCGGACGAGCCGCTGCGCCTCTTCGGCGTCGATCCCCTCATCGGCACCGGGCGCGCCATCTGGCAGTGCCTCGGCATGGTCATTGGCGTCTACGGGGTCGGGTATCTGGCGGCAAGCCTGGACCCGTTGCGGCACTGGCCCATCGTCCTGGTCGGTTTCCTCGGCAAGATCTTTGGTCCGATCGGCTTTGTCTGGTGCGCCGCGCGCGGCGAGATCGACTGGAGATTCGGCCTCACCATCCCGACCAACGACCTGCTGTGGTGGATCCCGTTTGGGCTGATGCTCCGGGCCTCGTGGAAGCACGCCGTGGCCTCGCCAAGCGCGGCGCGTGGCGTCGGCTCGACGCTGTGCATTGCCCGGGACGCCCAGGGACGGACCCTGTCCGAGCTGAGCCAGGGCCACGACCTGCTCCTGGTGGCGGTCCGGCACTTCGGATGCACCTTCTGCCGAGAGGACCTTGACGAGCTGGGGGAACGCCGAGATGCACTGGAGCGATCCGGACTTCGGCTGGCGGTGCTCCACCGCGGCACCCACGAGGAGGCTGCGCCCTTCCTGGCGCGCGCTGGGCTCACTGGCGTTCCGGCCATCCCGGAT
>JBJOIF010000295.1:0-14653 GCA_046047335.1 Planctomycetota bacterium
CGATGCGCTTGAGAAGCGCCTCGGCGTACATGTTGTGGCTCTCCTCGTTGCATCGCCGGACGATCTCGACCAGCGGGGTCTCGATGGATGGCCCCACGGGGTCGCCGGTGGCGGCTCCGTCCGCGGCCGTGGCGGTGCGCCACGCGCCGACGGCGACTCCGGCGGCCGTCAGTCGCTCCGCCACGTAGCGCGCGAAGAACTGTGGCGGATCCGCCAGGCAGATCCGCACGGGCTGGTCGGGCACAACCTTCAGGTTGCCGGAAAGACGAAACGACCATGGTGAGTCGGTCCGCAGGATCGCCACCGTCTGCTTCTGCTTGGCGCCGCCCACGGCGGTGGCCTTCCCGGGGTCGAAGGTGATCCACGGAGACGCTGGGGCGGTGGCCGTGGCCATGGGGCGGCCGCCATCCTTGCGCAGCGTCGCGTCGAGCAGGTTCTCGTGGAAGTTGAGGCCAGCGACGCGCGCGCAGTACGAATTGTCGAGTTGGTCGGCCGGCCATCGAGGATGGGCGTACTCGCGGTCGAAGATGCGGTCATCGACCACCACCTCCGCCACCGCGGTGGTTCCGGAGCGGCGGACTGCATCGACCCAGGTATCCACCAGTTGTTCGGTGTTCATGCCGCGCCGCCGTTCCCCGGCGGCGGTCGTGTGGACGAGGCGATCGAGGAACTCGGGGTCCCCGAGGCCGGGATCGCCGTCGCCGACCACCGTGAGCCGGTCGCCGGTGTGCAGGAGCCGCGTCCGGAACCGCCAGTCGGGGCCCAGCACGTGGAGCGCGGCGCCCGTGGTGAGCACCTTCATGTTGCTGGCGGGGATGCGAGGCGAGCCCCCGTGGTGGTCGGCGACGATCTTGCCGCTCGCGACGTCGCGCACCGACACCGCCACGGCGGCTTCGGGGAGCCCGCTCTCGCGGATCGCCCGGGCGACCTCGGCGGCGATGTCTGCGGCGCGCGCGGTCCGGCTGGGCCTGGGTGCGGGGGCGAGGGCGACGGCGGGGACGTGCCCGACCATCGAGAGGATCAACACCACTGCCAGCCAATGCCGCATCCGTTGCGCTCCTTGCGTTTCGTCCGTCCGCGCGCGTCAGCCGCCGCGGAGTCGGATCACCTCGTTGACGTCCTTGTCGCCGCGACCACTCACGTTCACCACCACCACCGCGTCCTTGGGCATCGTTGCGGCGAGCCGTACTGCCTCGTGCACGGCGTGCGCCGTCTCCAGCGCGGGGATGATTCCTTCGCTTCGCGCCAGGAGATCGAACGCCGCCAGCGCCTCCTCGTCGGAGGCGGAGCGGTACTCCACGCGTCCAGTGTCCTTCCAGAAGCTGTGCTCCGGCCCGACTCCGGGATAGTCGAGCCCCGCGCTGCAGGAATGCACATCGGCAGTCTGCCCGCTCGCATCCTGCAGGACGTAGCTCATCGACCCGTGCAGCACGCCCGGGGAGCCGTGCGACAGCGGGGCAGCGTGCTGTCCGGCCGCCGGTCCGCGGCCTCCGGCTTCCACGCCCACGAGCCGAACCGATGCATCGTCGACAAACGGCCAGAAGATGCCCGCCGCGTTCGACCCGCCGCCGACGCAGGCCACCACGGCGTCGGGCAGCCGTCCGAGGCGGTCCAGGCACTGGGCGCGGCACTCGCGCCCGATGACGCTCTGGAAGTCGCGCACGATGCGCGGGAACGGATCGGGGCCGACCACGCTGCCCAAGATGTAGTGGGTCTCGCCGACCGACCCCATCCAGTCGCGCATCGCCTCGTTGGTGGCATCCTTCAGCGTGCGGCTTCCGGTGGTCACTTCGTTCACCGTCGCACCCATCAGGCGCATCCGGAAGACGTTGAGCGATTGCCGGCGCACGTCCTCGGCACCCATGTAGATCTCGCACGGGATCCCGAAGTGCGCGCACGCGGTGGCGGTGGCCACGCCGTGTTGGCCGGCCCCGGTCTCGGCGATGATGCGCCGCTTTCCCATGCGTCGCGCCAGCAGCGCTTGGCCGATGGTGTTGTTGATCTTGTGTGCCCCGGTGTGCGCGAGGTCCTCGCGCTTGAGCCAGAGGCGCGCTCCACCGGCAATTGCAGTCAGCCGCGTGGCCTCGCCGAACGCCGTGGGGCGGCCGACGAAGTCGCGGAGGAGCCCATCGAGCTCCGCCATGAAGGCGGGATCCGCGCATGCCTCGCGGTACGCGTCCGCCAGTTCCTCGAGCGCAGGGACGAGGGTCTCGGGAACGTAGCGGCCGCCGAAGCGCCCGAACCGACCGCGCGCATCGGGGACGGATCGCGCCAGGCTCATGGCGATGGCCTTTCGTCGAGGTCGGTGCTGGACGCACGCCCACCACGCCGGGCGAGCACGTGGGCGATTGGCCCGCTGAGGGCATACCCGGTCATCGCCAGTGCCAGCGCCTCGTGGAACCACCAGACCGCCACGGCCACCACCATCAGCATGGCCGCGACCGCCGGCAGCGACTTCCGGCCCTTCAGGTACCGGTTGACGAAGTGCGGGTAGCGCACGCGGCTCACCATCGCAAACGCGCAGAGGAGCGTCGCCGCCGGAATCACCAGGGCGCTCGCCCGGCCGATGCCTTCGGGCAGCTGGTCCTTCCACGTGACGAGCACCATGTGCTGGTGGAGCAGCGTGAGGCTGGCGACCGCGCCGCCCGCGCCCGGCGATGGCAGGCCCTTGAACCACAAGTGGTCGTCTTCTTCGGCGCTCGTCGTCTCCACGTTGAATCGGGCAAGCCGGAGCGCGGTGCAGCAGATGTAGATCGCCGCCACCGACCAGCAGAGCCGCGCGTAGAAGTTGCCTGCGTCCGGCCCAAGGATGATCTCGCCCGGCCCGTAGTAGAGGCTCACCAGCCGAAGCGTCATGAACGCCGGCGCGACGCCGAAGGTCACCACGTCCGCCAAGGAGTCGAGCTGCGCCCCGAGGTCGCTGGTGGATCGGGTCAGCCGCGCCAGCGACCCGTCCACCGCGTCGAAGGCCATGCCCAGGAACACCAGCACCCCGGCCACCGTCAGCGGATGCCACCCGAACGGCGTCGGGCCGCCTTCCTCGCCGGCGCGAGCGGAGTAGTAGATGGCGGCGAACCCGCACACCAGGTTCGCCAGGGTCATCATGGTCGGCAGCACCTTGACGCCGGGGATCGCGCGGGGGCCACGCGTGCGTCCTCGTCCGCGTCGGAGGCGGCTGCGTCCTTCGGTCCGCGGCGGGGTGGTGGAGGGGTCGTGCGGCATCGGGCTGCGCGGGGCGGTCACCGGGAAGTCATCGGTCCGTCGCCGACTCGGTCTGGAAACGGTGCGGACCCGAGGTGAGGGACCAGCACCAGCACGGTACGCCGCGCCGGCGCTCCGGAACGTTCAGGAGCCGCAAGAAACAGGGCTGCCCCGGGCGTGACGATCCGCGAGCCGACCTTCCCGGACGGTGCGGGTGGGGGTGCGGCAGGATCCGGCGGCCCCTGGCTCAAGGCATCGCCGAGCGCCACCGCGGGCGCATCGGCGTCCGTCTCGACGTAGCCGTCCGCGGTGCAGGTGACCACCCATGCCGTGCCTCGTTCGAGTTCGACCTCGATCACGGACGAGCCGATCGTCTGCCCGACCAGGCGACCGCCGTGCCGTGCAAGGCTCGCGCTGGCGTCCTCGGGGACGAGCTGCGGCACCAGCTCCACCCCGATGCGGGTGCCGTCCTCCATGGGAAGCGGCCACGTCCGCGCGGCCAGCCGCACGGCCGTGCCGGGCCGCTCCTTGGCGACGCCGTCCACCTCCACCAGCATGCCGGGCGTGCGCGCGGACGCGACCTCTCGCCAGCCGGGGCTCGTACCGAGCCACGCGCGGACGTCCATCGCGCTTCCGCCAAGCGCTTCACGAAGTTCATCGAGCCTGGCCGCATCGACCGCCCGCACCAGCAGCCCGTTGCGCGCGATGGCCATGGCATCGAAGGCGCCGATGCTCGGCTGGCCGAAGGCGTCCAGCGTGCGCGCCAGGCGACCATCCGGATCGGTCACCTGCCACGTGGCCACCTCAAGGCCGGTCTGCCCCGGCGCCAGCGTGGAACGTGCGGCGCCGCGGAGCGCCGCCGTCGTGCCGTCGGGCAGGGGGCCGGCCTGGACCGATGGTGGCGCGGCGCAGCCCGCCCACGAAGGCACGGCGACGGCGACCGCGAGCATGACGCACGAACGGAGTGCCACCCCGGCACGGCGCGCGGCCGAGTCCCGCGCGCCGGGTTTCACGCGTCGACCTCGTCCGGCATCTCGTTCATGCGGTCGATGAACCGGCGGATGTGGCCAAAGCCACGCTTGGTGTGGTGGAACGCCACGCGGGGCAGGCTGACGTGGTCGTCCTCACCCTCGAGTGGTCCCATGTGCTGATCCACGGTCCCCGACTTGACCAGATGGGAAAATTCGTCGTTGAGCTGCTCCACCTGGCGGGCCGAAAGCGGCCGCTTCACGCGGACCACGAAGGTGTCGCCGATGTACCGGCTCGAGTGGTACCGGCGGTAGAACTGGAGCACGCGTCGCGCGGCATCGGCCGGGCCGGAGGCGATCTCGTAGAGCGAGCGGTCCTCGGGCGAGATCCACCCGGCTTCGACCAAGTTGTCCACGACGCCGGACTCCCAGCGCTTCCAGTAGCCCAGCGGCCGACCATCCGCGCCGTGTCCCTCCACCAGCACCACGGGCATGGGATGGGTCTTTCCCGTCTGGATCAGGGTGAGCGTCTCGAAGATCTCGTCCATCGTCCCGAATCCGCCGGGGAAGCACGCCACGGCGTCCGAGTGGCTGATGAACATCAGCTTGCGCGTGAAGAAGTAACGGAAGTCCACCAGCTTGGGGTCGCCCTTGATGATGTCGTTGGCGTTCGTCTCGAAGGGCAGCCGGATCGAGAGCCCGAAGCTCGACTGTCGGCTCGGTCCCTCGTGCCCGGCGCGCATGATGCCCATGCCCGCCCCGGTGATCGCCATCCAACCCTCGGCGGCCATCAGTCGCCCGAACTCACGGGCCGCGTGGTAGTCGGGGTGGCTCTCGGGCGTGCGGGCGCTGCCGAAGATCGAGATCTTGCGGACGCCCTTGTAGCGGTTGAAGACGCGGTAGGCGCTGCGCATCTCGCGGAGCGCACGCTCCATCACCTTGGCCTGCCCGATGTCCGTGCCGTCGCCCACCAGCTTCAGCGCGGTGCGGACCATGTCCTGGACCAGGCCAGTGCGGCGCGCCGAGACGTGGTGCGGATGCGGGCTGCCCTCGGCGTCTTCCACGGCGCGCACCACCCGGCGAACGAGCGAATCGATCTCTGCGCGGATCGCCGCCTCGCCATGCGCGGGCCGGTCGGGTCGCGGTTCGGTCATCGTGAGGCCTCCTCCGGCCGTGCGGTCCCTGCGGCGTCCGGTGCCGCGTTCGGGGCGGGGGTGCGGGGCAGCAGCGTCGGCATCGGGGCCAGGCGAGGCTGCGGATCGGCGATGGTACCGCCCACGTCGATGGCGAACACCTGGTCCGTGACCACGCCGTAGAGGTCGCTGATGATCGGGAACCTGCCGCGGTTGCGCATGCGCAACGACATGGCGCCGTCATCGAGGTCGATTTCACCGGATCCCTCCAAGCGAAGCGTGCCGGAGGCAAGGTCGAAGCGCTCGAGCGTCAGCCGGTCGCCGATCACGTCGAATTCCGCATTGGCGCTGTCCATCGACGCGCTCAGGGGCAGCATCAGTTGGGTGATCTGGAGCAGGCTCATGCCGAGCGGGAACTCCATCATCCGCGCATCGCCCACCGTCACGCGCCCGGTGCCGCGCTGCGACATCCGATCGCCGAACGAGCCGCGCAGCGCGATGCGGCCCGAGAGCGAGCCGTCGAAGGGAACCCCCAAGGACGGGGGCCGGCTTCCCGCGGCCACCGCACGTCCCGGCGCCGCCACGAATCGACCGAAGCCGACGTTGGCGCAGGCCAGCTCGATCCGCCAGTCGTCGGCCGGGTCGAGCGTGGCGCGCCCCGCCACGCGCCCGCCGTACAGGTTCGCCTCGAGGTCCTCCAGGCGAACCCGTCCGGTGTCGCCGTCGAAGGCGAGGATCCCCGCCACGTCGGAGGCCGAGCGCCCGAGGGCATCGAGTCGCGGGAAACGGATGTCCATGGTCCCGGACGCCCGGCCGCCCGTGGTCGTCAGGTCGAAGTCGAGGGTGCCGTCCACGGCGCTGAACTGAACACCGGTGGCGAAGGATGCGCCCGCGAAGCCGACCGGCCCCGTGACGGTCACGCGTTCCTCGCCCGTGGCCGGGGCATTCAGCATGATTCGCAGCCGATCCGCCCAGATCGCGCTGCCTCCGTCGAACCGGATGGCCTCGAGCGCATCTACCGCGACCGCCGGCAGCACGGCGCGAAGCCCGGGAGACAGGCCTGCGACGCACGCATCGATGGCCAGCAGACCGACGTTGCCGCCGGACGGGCTTGACCCATACTCGCCGTCGATCCGGACCAGACCGCGATCGAGGGCCATCGTCAGCCCTTCCGCGCGTGCGCCGGCTGGGCCCGCGACCACGTCGCCGTCGAGGCACAGGAACTCCATGTGCCGCCCCTTGTGGTCGGCGGCAATCCACTGCGGCGCGATGGAAACCTCCCACGGTCCGTCGAGGCGCGGCCCGGGCATCGACACGGCGCAGTCCACGCGGCCGTCGGGGCGCCAGTCGCGCAGCAGTTCCTCGGCGGACGTCAGCCCCGCGGCGCGCACGGCGGCGTGCACGAGCGGACTGGCGATCGACAGGTCGTGGACGCTCGCCCAGAACGACGGGAACGGCCCGACGATCGTGCCGTCGGCCTCGATGCGAAGCGGTGAGCCGTCCGCATCCGTGCCGCGCAGGTCGAAGTCCTCGAGGCGCAGGGCCCCGTCGTGGAAGATGAGGTCGCCGCACGTCGCGTCCAGGGTGACCCCGCTGGCGATCCGCAACCACTGCGGTCGCGCGCGCGCCCACGTCGAGGTCCACTCGCCGCGTCGCAGCCAGCGCACCTCGCCATCGAAGGCGCCCGCCGGCTCGTAGGCGTCCCAGGCGCGCACCGCGGCATCGGTGGCTTCACCCTCGACGATCCGCACCAGGTCGCGCTCAAATGGGAAGTCGGCCAGATCGATCGCGAGCCATCCGTCGGCGCCAGCACCCGGGAACCGGGCCTCCACCGTGAGCACGCCGGAACCGAGCCGGGCCCGCCCACCGCGCACGGCCAACATCTCGCTCGATGCCTCGATCACGCCGTGGACGTCGTCGAGCGGCATCTGTCCGGGCCATGCAAGGCCCGCGCGGCGCAGCAACGGGCCCAGATCCTGCGTCGGCCGCACGCGTCCTTCCAAGACTTCCACGCGGGTGACCACCGCATCGGATTCGTCGGCGCGGGTGCGGACGGTGCCGGTGGCCGACAGTCGGCCTTCGAGGCCCAGTCCCAGGATGATCTCGGCCGTCGGGGCGAGCACCGCGCCCGGCCATCCCTCGGGTCGGCCTTCGCGCGACTCGAAGCTCGGGGGAAGGCACGCCAGCAGCGTGCGGTTGACGCGCTCGCCATCGACGGCGAACGTCAGGTAGGAGCGCACGAGCGTCTTGCCGTCCACCTCCGGAAGTTCCACGTGGCCGCGCAGTCGTCCGTTGCCACCATGGGCGGTCCGCAGCAGGATTCCCTCCGGCGGCAGTTCCACGCGCTCGCCGTTCATGCTCAGCGTGCCCGAGGCGCACAGGGGGTACGGGAACGCCTCGATCCCAAGCCACATGTCGCGCAGGCCGATCGTGCCGGAGACCCGCGTGTTGCCGTCGTTCGACCGCGACACCTCGATGTTCGCATCGAGCGTGCCGCCGGGGCGAGTCGAGGGTTCGGCCAGTCCCGCCGAGTGAAGCCGCTGCCACGCCTCGTCGTCGAGCATCTGGCGCACGACGCGGCGAGCGGCCGGAGGCAGGCCCGCGACCGTGGCGGCGTCGACGCGCACCCCGTCCACCGTGGCGTGCAACTCGAAGGTGGGATCGTCGGCGGCCATGGCGAACCGGGCATCCACGGCGGCGCGCCCGGAGCCGGCGGTGGTGGCGGAGGCGCGGATCCGAAGGTCGTCCTCGCCCAAAAGCACCCGCCCCGAGGCATCCTCGAGCACCACGGGGATGTCCGCCGGGGCGATCCTGCCGCGCGTCAGGTCAAGCTCCCCGGTCACGCGGATCGGTTCAGCACCGGCGCCGGCGGCGTCCACGGCAGCCAGCGGTCGACGTTCCACGCGCAGCGACACGGACGCCACCCAGTCCGAGATGCCCAGCCGCTCCACGGCGCGAGCCGCCTCGATCGGCAGTTCGACGCGACGCGCGGCGCCATCGGCCGTCGGTCGCGCGTCGACCTCGGAGACGCGGAGGTCAAGCCGGAACGGGACGACGGCCAGGGCCCGTGCGACCCAGTCGTCCGATGGGTCAGCGGACGCGGGCACGCCGCCCACGGCCGAGAGGTCCGCATCGAACGTGGCCTCGACGGGAACCTCGATCGACTCGTCCCCGGCCGCACCCGCGCGCAGCACCGCGTCCCGCGCGGTCACGCGGATGGCGTTCCCGTCGAGACGCAGTGCCGTGGCGCCCAGCTGCACCGACAGGTCACCGGCGATGGGCTCCACGCCACCATCGGTCATGCGCCCCCACTGGAGAACGCGGACGGCGTCGCGTTCGCGAAGGCGGACGTCGCGCAGGTCGGCCTGCGCGCGCGCGACCGGGCGCGTTGCGTCTCCGGCGATCGTGGCTGACTCGATCCGCCCTTCCAGGCCCGCCCGGCGCGCCCATTGCCGGGCCGTGAGGGGGAGGGTGCCGAGCAGGCGATCGTCGACGCGGATCGACTCCAGTGCGGCCTCGTAGCCGAGGGTGCGCTCGTCCCATGTGCCCGACAGTCGGATCGTGGTGCCGGTGGGTGCGGCGCCGGCGGCGCGTTCGGTCATGCGAAACCGGTACAGCCCGGCGTCGGCGGGGTCGTGCTCGAACGCTGCCTCGAAGTCGAGCATCGCCGTGCGGTCGAACCGACCGTCGCGCAGCACGCCGAACTCCACGCGCACCTCGCGGAGCAGCGCGTTGCGCGGTTGGCGGCCGGTGGCGCGCGCCTCTTGGTCGGGCCGCAGCGCCAGCACGTTGTAGTCGCCGGGTTCATCCGCGCGTTCCACGAGCCGAATGGTGAGCCCGTCGAGCTCCATGTCCTCGATCTCGACCTCGCCGCCGAGCAGCGCCATCGGAGCAAAGACCACCTCGGCGCGGCGGATCCGCGCCACTTCGGCGCCCTCGGCCGGCCAGCCCGGCGCGGCGATGCGGATGTCCTCGGCCACCACGCGGTCCCAGCCGTCCCATCGGCATCGCTCGATGGTGACCTCGGCCCCGAATCGATCCGCCAGCTGGGCGACGATCGCCTCGCGGAGCAGGGTGGTCTCGCGCAGCACGGCCCACATCGACGCGAGCGCCGCCATCACGCCGAGCATGGCCAGCAGCGCCACCGTCCGTCTCCTCATCCGCGACCGCAGGCGGGATGGCGCCAAGCCGGGCGCACGGCGGGCGATGGCCTCGTCCGCCCGGCGCGCCAGTTCCTCGGGGATGCGCCGGGCGCGTGCCTCAAGCTCCTCGATCTTCCGCTCGATGGCCCGGGGGTCGATGGGATCGCCGCCGTTCGGGTCGGGGGGCGGAAGTCCATCGTCGGCCATCGGTCGGGCCATGCTACTTGCCCCCTTCGAGGCTCGGTCGTCGCGAGTCGTAGGATGCGTGCATGCCTCGAGCGGTCGTCATCGGAGCGGCGCGGCGCGTCGGGCGCGCCGTGGCCATCGAGTTCGCGCGCGCCGGGTTCGATCTGGAGCTCACGTGCCGGTCGGCGCGCGCCGAGGCGGACGCCGCCGCAGCCGAGTGCGAGGCGTTCGGCGTCCGCGCCGCGGTCCAGCGGCTTGACCTGGCCCAGCCATCCACGTGGCGCGACGCGCTCGCATCCTTCGGGGAGGCCCCGATCGATGCGCTTGCGGTGGTGGCCTCGAGCTACGCCGCCACGCCGTGGGGAACGATCACGGCGGAGGATGCCGAGCGCGAGATGCGCGTCAACGCCATCGGGCCGCTGCTTCTGGTGCAGGCGCTGGCGGATCGACTGTCGCGATCGTCGCAGCCGGGCGGTGGGGCCGTCGTGCTGTTCGGCGACATCCATGCGGACGGCCGGCCTCGCCAGGCCCGGACGCCCTACCTGATGAGCAAGGCGGCGATCCACGCGATGACCGAGGCGCTCGCGGTGGAGATGGCCCCGTCCGTGCGCGTGAACGCCATCGCGCCCGGCGTGGTGGCGTGGCCGGACGACGCGCCCGACGCGGAGCGCCGCTCGTACGAGGCCCGCATTCCCCTGAAGCGGCCGGGCACACCCGACGACGCGGCGCGCCTGACGGTCGCCCTCTGCCGCGACCTCACCTACGTCACCGGCACCGTGATCCGGCTGGACGGGGGCCGTTGGCTGAGGTGAACGGAGCCACGCTCACGGGGCGTTCATCCGAAGGGCCTCGTCCACCGCATCGGCATCCGCTCCCGCCAGGGAGGCGGCGTCGGCCCACACCGTTGCTTTGATGGGATCGCCCGCCCGCATCCACATGCGCGCCGCGCGCAAGGCGCGGTCCGCGTCCCCTGGAGCGAACACCGCGGCCTCGTCGAGCGCCTCGGCGGCCTCGCGCCAACGTTCGAGTGCGGCGTACGACTCCGCGATCTCGTCGGCGTACCCGGGTCGACGGCGGACCGGTGGGTCGAGCGGCACGAGCAGTTCGAGCGCCTCCATCGGCCGACCGGCGCGGCGCCGCAGTCGGGCGTCGGCCAGTCGCAGGCCCTCGGATCCGGGATCGAT
This sequence comes from Planctomycetota bacterium, assembly GCA_046047335.1. GTDB lineage: Bacteria > Planctomycetota > Phycisphaerae > Phycisphaerales > SM1A02 > UBA966. The sequence continues at coordinate 10,815 of JBJOIF010000295.1, forward strand.
GGCGCGCGCCTCGGCAAGGGCGGCGATCGCCTCGTCCAGCCGGCCCTCGCGCGCCAGGAGGTCGGCGAGCGCGGCTTTGGGGTCCACCGCGCCGGGCATCGCACGATCGGCGGCTTCCAGGAGCGCGCGTGCCTCCACCGTGCGCCCCTGCCGGGCCCGCGCCAGTCCAAGGTAGAGCGCGTACTGCGGGTTGGCGGGGTCGAGGCGATGGGCCGCCTCGTAGTGGCCCGCGGCGCGATCCTCCAACCGTGCGGCATCGCAGGCGACGCCCGCCGCGTGGGCGAGCGCCGCGTTGGTCGGGTCCACCGCGGTGGCGTCGCGATACGCGTCGGCGGCGGCCACCACCAGTTCCCGTCGGCGGCCAGCGGGCGTACGTGCGTCAAGCGACTCCGCGAGCAGGGCGCGCCCAAGCAGTTCGTGGGCACGCATCAATCCGGGAGCCTGCTCGGCGAGGCGACGAGCCACCGCCACGGCATCCGAGGCGCGGTCGCTCATCAGGAACTGCTCCACGGCGCGCACCGCGGCATCGACGGCGCGCGCGTCGGGCGGTGGGGGCGCGGGTGGCGCGGCCGGGCGGTCGCACGCCGAGGAGGCCACGGCCACCGTCGCCGCCACGGCGATGCCGGCGAGTCGGCGGAGGGTGCTTTCGTAGAATCCGGGGTCCATGTCCACCGCCCAGCCCGCGACTCCGGCCTCCGACGACCGGTTCCAGCTCGAGAAAGCCTACTCCCCGACCGCCGCCGAGGCATTCGCGTGGGAGCGGTGGCGCGAGTCCGGCTGCTTCCACGCGGAGCCTTCCGCGCCGGGAGAGCCGTACTCGATCTTCATCCCGCCGCCCAACGTGACGGCGGCGCTCCACCTCGGGCACGCGCTGAACAACACGTTGCAGGACGTGCTCGTGCGCCACGCACGGATGACGGGCCGCAACGCGATGTGGATGCCCGGCACCGACCACGCAGGCATCGCCACCCAGACCGTGGTGGAGCGCCGGCTCATGCAGCAGGGCAAGCGGCGCACCGACTTTGCGCGCGCCGAGTTCGTGGCCAAGGTGCAGGAGTGGAAGGACGAGTACGAGTCGACCATCCTCTCCCAGCTCGAGGCGATGGGATGCTCCTGCGACTACGCCCGCGTGCGCTTCACGATGGACCCCGTGTGCACCGCCGCGGTGCGCGAGGCGTTCTTCCGGCTCTTCGTGGACGGGCTGGTCTACCGCGGCAAGCGCCTCGTCAACTGGGATCCCGTCACCCGCACGGCGCTCGCCGATGACGAAGTGGAGATGCACGAGGTGGATGGCCACTTCTGGTACCTGCGCTATCCGCTCGCCGACGGCAGTGGGCACGTCACCGTCGCCACCACCCGGCCGGAGACAATGCTCGGCGACACGGCGGTCGCCATCAACCCCCGTGATCCGCGCGCGGCGGCGCTCCGCGGCGCGATGCTGCGGCTCCCCATCGTGGGACGGCTGATCCCCGTGGTGGAGGACGACTACGTGGTGATGCCGGTCGAGCATGGCGGGGATCCAGCCGATGCCAAGGCTGCGTTCGCCACCGGCTTCCTGAAGGTGACCCCGGCCCACGACCCCAACGACTGGGAGATCGGCAAGCGTCACGGCCTGGAGGCGATCAACGTGATGGCTCCCGATGGGTCGATCTCGGCGTCGCATGGCTGGGAGGACGTCTCCGAGGAGGCGCGCGCGTTCGTGGGCCTGTCCCGCGAGGAGGCCCGTGCCCGGATCGTGGAGTGGTTCCGCGCCAATGGCCTGCTGGAGGCAGTGAAGCCATACCGCCACTCGGTGGGGCACAGTTACCGCAGCCACGTGCCCGTCGAGCCGTACCTCTCCGAGCAGTGGTACGTGCGTGTCACCGACGACCGGCTGCGCGGCGCCGCGCTCCGCGCGATGGACCCGGCCCAGCGGGACGGGACACCCCCGGCGGGCGCCGCCGTACCCGGCGATGGCGGCCTGACCTTCTTCCCACCGCGCTACGCGAAGACCTTCCAGCAGTGGCACGAACACCTGCGCGACTGGTGCATCAGCCGCCAGCTGTGGTGGGGGCACCGCATCCCCGTGTGGAGCCGCGAGGTGCCGTCCGACGAAGTGGCCGACCGCGCGGCCGTGGACGCCGCACGCGGCGAACTGGTGGCGGCCATGGGCCGTTGGTCGGCGATGGGCTGCGCCGAGGCCGTGCGGCGCCGTCCCGACGGCGCGTACGACCGCTTCGTGTGCGTGCCGGAGCACCTCGACGGCGAGGCCGTGCCGGCCCTCGAGGCCGCGGGCTTCGTGCAGGACGAGGATGTCCTCGATACGTGGTTTAGCTCCGCACTATGGCCCCTCTCGACGCTCGGCTGGCCGAACCCCGCGCGGTTCGGGATGGAGGGAGCGCTCGACGCGTGGAATCCGAGCGCGGTGCTGTCGACCGCACGCGAGATCATCACCCTGTGGGTCAGCCGGATGGTGATGTTCAACCGGCACTTCCTGGGCGGCCGACTTCCGTTCCGCCACGTCTTCATCCATGCCATGGTGCAGGACGGGTTCGGGCAGAAGATGTCGAAGTCGCTCGGCAACGGGGTCGACCCCCGCGACATCATCCACACCCACGGCGCGGATGCCATGCGCTTCACGCTCGTGCAGATGACCACCGACACCCAGGACGTTCGCATGCCGGTGGACATGGTGGATCCCTGGAGCGGGCAGACGTTCACGCCGCGCACGACGGTGGATGCGGCCGGCTACACCGTTGCCGAGCCGGTGCAGGCCAGTCCGTCCGATCCTTCCAAGCGGATCACCAGCGCGTACGGGGCCGCCACCGGCAAGGTGACCCCCGGTCCGGATGCGCCGCTGGCACGAAACACCAGCGCGCGCTTCGACGTCGGCCGCAACCTCGCCAACAAGGTCTGGAACGCCACGCGCTTCGCGCTGGGCAGCCTGTCGGGCGACGGGGCGGGCGCTGCCCTCGAGCTGAGGTCGCGGCCGCTCGTCGATCGCTGGATCATCGCCCGACTGGCGCATGCGCTCGAGGCGCATGACCGCGGCATCCGCTCGTACCGATTCAACGAGGTGGCCGAAGCGTCGTACGACTTCGTCTGGCGCGAGGTGTGCGACTGGTACCTGGAGGCGATCAAGCCGACCGTGCGCACCGACCCGGCGCAGCAGCAGGTGCTGCGCACGGTGCTGGATGCATCGCTGCGGCTCCTGCACCCGACCATGCCGTTCATCACGGAGCGGCTGTGGGGCGCGGTGGCGGCGACGGGCCGAGCGGGCCTGGTGGGCGTGTCGCTGCCGGCGTCGCCCCACTGTGCCGATGCGGCGTGGCCAGTGGTGGACGAACGGGCGGTCGATGCCAGCGCCTTGGCGGCGTTCGCGCGGGTGCAGGCGCTGGTCGAGGCGATCCGCACGCTGCGTGGGGCACGGCAGGTGCCGCCGAAGCGTCGCATCACGCTCCTCGCACCGCCATCGGTGCAGGCGCTGGTGGGCGATGCCGGCGGCGTCGTTGAGGCCCTGGCCGGCCTCGAGGCGGTGCAGCCTGCAGGATCCGGTCGGCCGGCCGGGGCGGTGCCGCTCGCGTTCGAGGGTGAGGAACTGTTCCTGGTGAACCTGGTCGACCACGTCGACGTGGGCTCCGAACGCACCCGCCTGGAGAAGGTGGTGGCCGACAAGTCCAGGGTCATCGCCGGGTTCGAGGCGAAGCTCGGAAATCCCGGGTACCTGGCGAAGGCCAAGCCCGAGCTGGTCGCCGAGACGCGGCGGCTGCTCAGCGAGGCCTCGGCGGATCGCGATGCCGCGCGGCGAGCCCTGGAGGCACTCGGCCAGGGGTGATGGGCCGGAATGGGCGTCCCCGGCC
>JBJOIF010000296.1:0-5869 GCA_046047335.1 Planctomycetota bacterium
CCGGGCCGGTCGGCGAGGTGGCCATCGGGCGCGGCGCGTCGTTCACGGTGGGGGCGGGGCCCGCACCGCGGCTTCCCGAGCCGTCCATCACCAGGAGCAGCGCCGAGGCACTCACCAGCAAACCACCGACGATCCACGCGATCCGTAGTCCGTTCATCGGGTCCTCACGCGGCGGGCCGCAGGCTCTCGGCGACGGGAACGTGGTACGCGCGCCACGCCGGCAGCACGCCGGCCAGCGCACTGAGCGCGACGGTGCCGCCGAGCACGATGACGGTCTCGCGGACGTCCAGCCCCGGATCGATGACGAGGCCGAGCGAGGCGCGCAGCCACGCGGCGGCCGCGATGCCGCCCACCATCGCCACGATGAGTCCGGCGGCGGCTCCCAGGAAGCCGATCATCAGGCTCTCGGTGACCACCATTCCGAAGATCCGTCCCTGGCTCGCCCCAAGCACCCGCAGCACGGCCACCTGCCGCGTGCGTGCCGCCATCGAGTTGTACAGGGCAAGCATCACGCCGACCGCGCTCGACACCAGCACCACCGCGGCCATCGCGATGAAGAGGCCGTCCACGTTGGAGACGATCGCAAAGAGCCGCCGGATCTGGTCCGCCGGCTGCGCCACCACAATCGAGGTGTCGCGCCGCAACGTGTCGAATTGCTGCTGCATCGCGGCGCTGGCGTCGCTGCCCGGGCGGGTCGGCAGCCGCAGCAGGATCCCGGTGATCAGCCGGTCCGCGTCGGTGAGGTCGGCCGGGCCGATCGCCCCGTGCAGTCCTTCGCGCTCGCGGCGATCGAACGCATGAAGGATCCAACTCGACTCGAGGTCGATGAAGAGCGCGCGGTCGTGGGCGCTGCCGGTGGGTTCGAGAATTCCCACGACCTTGAAGGGGAACTCCAGGTGAACGTGCCCGGCATGGTCGTCGCCGCCCTCGCGGCTGGCGCCGGAACCGTGGGTCAGGAAGATGTCCTGCCCGAGCCGGAGACCCGATCCCTTCGCGGCCGCGGCGCCGAGCACGATCTCGAACGGCCGCTCGAACAGGCGGCCTTCGGCCACCTTCCACGGCTCGCCGGCGATCGGCTCGAACTTCGTCAGGAACTCCGCACTGGTGGCCATGGTGGGATACCCGCGGTAGCTGTCGCCCTGCTGAGTGGGAATCGCCCACTGCCACGGGAACGATCCGCGGATCTGCTGGTACTTCGCCCAGCTGATCGGGTTGGCCGGGGCGTTGGCATAGAAGATGCCGTTGAGGACGGCGACCAGCGGGCTTGGGTCGGCGCTCACCAGGAGGTGCGTGTTGCCGGAGCCGCGCTCGAACGCGTCGCGAGCGGCCGAACGCATCCCGAGCAGCACCAGCAGCAGCCCCACGCCCGTGGCCACCATGGCGACGGTGACCCAGGTGGAGAGCGGTCGGGCCTGCAGGCTGCGGATGACGATCTGGGTATCGGTCAGGGCCTTGGCGTTCATCGCTCGTCCTGTCGTGCGAATGCGCCGACGTCGTCGACGCGCGCGAAGCGGGCGCGCATCGCCGGATCGTGGCTGGTGCAGAGGAGGGCGGCACCGGCGTCGCGGCAGGCCCGCTGGATGAGGTCCATCGCGGCGGCGGCGTTGTCGGGGTCGAGGCTGGCGGTGGGTTCGTCGGCGAGCACCAGCGCCGGCCGGGCGGCAAGCGCGCGCGCCACCGCCACCCGCTGCTGCTGGCCGACCGACAGTCGCTCGACGGCGGCATCGAGTTCGGTGATCCCGACGGACGCCAGGAGCGCCGCCGCGCGTCCGGCGTGCTCGGCCGGCGGCGTGGCACCGAACATCAGCCCGGCCATGACGTTCTCCGCCGCCGTGAACCCGTGCAGCAGGTTGAAGGTCTGGAAGATCATGCCCACCGCGCGTCCACGCGCGCGGTCCCGGGCGGCGCCGGCCAGCGACGTCATGCGAACGCCGGCCACCTCGATGGATCCCGATTCCGGCTCGACCAGGCCCGCGATCAGCGACAGCAGCGTGCTCTTGCCGCGCCCGGAGCCGCCGGCGAGAAGCGCCTGCTCGCCCGCCTCCAGCCGATACGCGGGCACCTCGAGTCGGAAGCGCCCTCCGGGGTGGGCGAAGCGCAGGTCGCGGATGTCCAGGGCGGGCTCGGGCATGAACGGGCAGTGTAGGCGGGCTCAGGCCACGTCCCCGAGCCCGAGGGCGCCGCCGTAGGTGCGCATCAACTTGCGTCGAAGCGCCTGGTGCGCCGGGTCGGCGAGCGTGGGATCCCGCTCGATCCACGCGCGGGCATCGCGCCGCGCCAGCCGGAGCAGTTCCTGGTCGCGCGCCAGGTCCGCCACCGCGAACGGCGGGAGCCCACTCTGTCGAGCGCCGAAGAGTTCGCCCGGCCCGCGGATCGCGAGATCGAGCTCGGCAATCTCGAACCCATCGTCGGTGGAGGCGATCGCTTCGAGCCGGCGGCGTCCGTCCTCGGTCACCGGGTCGCCGACGAACACGCACAGGCTGCGCCGCGTGCCCCGGCCCACGCGACCGCGGAGCTGGTGCAGCTGCGCCAGCCCGAAGCGGTCGGCATGTTCCACGACCATCAGCGAGGCGTTGGGCACGTCGACGCCGACCTCGATCACGGTCGTGGCGACCAGCACGTCCAGCCGCCCCGCGCGGAAGGACTCCATCGCCTCGTCGCGGCGGTCGCGGGGCATCTGCCCGTGCACCACGCCGAGGCGCAGGCCAACAAACGGTCCGGCCGCCAAGGCACGCGCCGTTCCCTCGGCGTCCTTGAGGCCCGAGGCGCTCTCCTCGACGGCCGGCACCACCACGAAGCACTGCTCGCCGGCGTCCACGCGGGTGCGCAGGTACGCATAGACCTCGGCCTCGCGGTCGCGGCCCACCACGCGCGTCGCCACTGGCTGTCGCCCCGCGGGGCGCGATCGGATCACCGAGACGTCGAGGTCGCCGAACACGGTCAGCGACAGGGTGCGGGGAATCGGCGTGGCGGTCATCACGAGGACGTGCGGCACCTCGCCGCCGGCGCCAGCCTTTGCACGCATGGCCGCACGCTGCTCGACGCCGAAGCGGTGCTGCTCATCGATCACGGCGAGCGCCAGCCGGCGGAACACGGCGCCTTCCATCAGCAGCGCGTGCGTGCCGATGGCGATGTGGCTCTCGCCCGAGGCCAGCCGCGCCAGCGCGTCGCGACGCGCGGAGGCCGTGAGGCTTCCCGTGACCAGTTCGGCACGGACGTCGCTTCCCGCCAGGAACCGGGCGATCGACGCGTGGTGCTGTTCCGCGAGGATCTCGGTCGGCGCCACCAGCGCCGCCTGCATCCCGGCCGCCACGGCGGCGAGCATCCCATAGAGCGCCACCGCGGTCTTGCCGCTGCCGACGTCGCCCTGCAGCAATCGGTTCATCGGCTGGGGCTGCGCCAGGTCGGCGGCGATCTCGGCGCACGCCCGGTCCTGCTCGCCGGTCAGGGGCCAAGGGAAGCGTGCCCGAATGCGCGCGTCCACCGCCTCGGTGACGGGGAGCCGTGGCGCGCGCGCCTCGGTGCGCATCTGCTCCTTCTTCATCATGACGCCCAATTGCAGCAGCAGCAGCTCCTCGAACGCCAACCGGCGGCGCGCCTCGGCCTGTTCGTCCATGTCGGCGGGCGCGTGCATCCGCCGGTAGCACTCGCCAAGCGGCGGCAGGGCGCGTGAGGCGCGGAACTCCGCGGGCAAGGGATCCGCCACGCCGCGCACCAGTGGTTCGAGCACCGACTGAACGGCTCGCTCGATGGTCGCCGACGACAGGTCCTCGCTTGCGGGATACACGGGCCGTAGCCGCTCGGTGCGCGCCGGGGCCGGGCCGTCGGTGCCGGCCGCCTCCCACTTTGGGTTGGCGAGTTCCAGGTAGCGGCCTCGCAGCTTGGCCTGCCCCTGGAGGACGCCCGCCATCCCGGGGTGCAGCTTCCCGCGCATCCACGGCGCGTTGAACCAGACGGCGCGCACGGTGCCAGTGCCGTCCTCGAACGTCGCCTCGGTCCGTGGCCGCGGGCGGGGCGCATGCCGGACCGACGCCACCTCCACTCGGATCGCGGCGACCGGCGACTCACCGTGTTCGGCCATGGCGACAAGGTCCGCCACGGTGCGTTCGCCGCGGTCATGCTCGTAGCGGATCGGGAAGTGCCTCAGGAGGTCTCCGGCGGTGCGGAGCCCGAGGTGGCCCATCGCCTCCGCGGTGCGCGGGCCGATGCCCGGCAGGGCGGCCACGGGCGTGGAGGGTTGGAGCTCGACCGTCGACATGGGGCGCGTGCCGCGCGACGTATCGTAGGGGCGTGGCCCGGCGCCCCTTCGATCCCTCGCTTGCCCGAGGCGGCCTCTTCGGGCAGCCTCGCGGCGCGTCGGTCCCGGATGGCGAGCGGCGTGCGTCGGTGACCCCCGCCGCCGGGGAGCCGGCCACCGCGCCCGACGGGGCGGAACCAATCACCGTCACCGAGGCGAGCGCACTGATCCGTCGTGCGGTGGAGTCCACGGGAAGGCAGCGGATCGTCGGCGAGGTCTCCAACTTCTCGCCGCGGCAGCATTGGTACTTCACGCTGAAGGACGAGGACAGCCAGCTCGATTGCGTGATGTGGGCCAGCGCCACCTCGGGTGCGGCATGCATGCCCGCCAACGGCATGGAGGTGGTGGTCGAGGGCGTGGCCACGCACTGGGGCCCGCGCGGACGCACCCAGCTGGTGGTCCGGAGGATCTCGCGACGCGGGGCGGGATCGCTGCAGCAGCGCTTCGAGGAACTCTGCAGGGTGCTGCGGGCCGAGGGGTACTTCGACGAGGCGCGCAAGCAGCCGCTGCCTCCGGTGCCGCGCGCCATCGGCGTGGTGACCAGCCTCCACGGCGCCGCGCTCCAGGACGTCGTGCGCACCGCGCGCATCCGTGCGCCCTTCGTGCGGCTCGTGGTCGTCGACGTTCCCGTGCAGGGCGATGGCGCCGCCCAGGGCGTGGCGCGCGCGGTGGCGGCGCTCGACCGCCGGGCCGACGAACTGGGCATCGACGCCATCCTGGTGACGCGCGGCGGGGGCAGCGCCGAGGACCTCTGGGCATTCAATGAACGACCCGTGGCCGACGCGATCTTCGCGTGTGCCACTCCGCTCGTGGCGGCGATCGGCCACGAGTCGGACACCACCGTCGCCGAGCTGGTGGCCGACCGTCGAGCCTCCACCCCGACGGCGGCGGTGATGCTGCTGCTTCCCGACCGGGAGGCGATGCAGCAGCAGGTCGATCACCTCCAGGACCGGCTGCAGTTCCTCGTCCGGCGCTCGGTGCTGGAGCGTCGAAAGGCACTGGACGCCATCGCGGCGCGCCCGGTGCTGCGATCCGCCCGGGCCGCGCTTGACCTGCGCGCCGAGCGCCTGCAGCGATCCGAGGTCGCGATGCGGCACGCCGCGCGATGGCGCGTCTCGTCGGCGCTGCAGCGGCTCGCGGAGCTCTCCGGACGGCTGCGGGCGCAGCGTCCGGCGGTTCGGCACCGTGCCGCGGGGCAGCAGCTGCAGTCGCTGGCCGTGCGCCTGCGCGCGGGTGGGCAGCGTGTGCTGCTCGACCTGCGGCGGCAGGTGGATGCGGCGGACCGTCAACTTCGCTCGCTGGGGCCGCAGGAGACGCTCGCGCGGGGCTGGACGCTCACGTTCGGCGCCGACGGACGGCTGCTGCGCCGGGCGGCGGATGCGCGACCCGGAGAGCCGCTGGTCACGCGTCTGCAGGACGGCGAGGTGCGCTCGCGCGTCGACGGCGGTGCCCCCGGGTCGCTCTTCGACGGCGCGTGAGCGGGGTAGGCTCCCGGCCATGAGCAAGTCGACCCCTCGCAAGTCCGCCTCCGCCGCGCCGGCCGTGCCTGCGCCGGCGGTCGACCCCGACGTC
>JBJOIF010000297.1:0-9612 GCA_046047335.1 Planctomycetota bacterium
CAAGCTGCGACGCATACCTGTTCTGCAGATACGCGAGCGCGTTCACGGTCGACGTGGGGACGCAGGACTCCTCCGCAAGGTCGTTCGGGATGGAGTACTGGCAGAGGTACCCGTAGGCCGACGGATCGTTCTGCCAGTTGTAGAGGTCTGCGCTCGCCGAGCCGGCCAAGACGCACGCGGCAGCGAATGCCCCCGCAAGGATCCGCGTGCTCCGGAAATGGCGACGATCAGGCATGCGGTTCATGGGAGGAAACTCCTGAGTGAGGTTCAGTGTCATGGGGGACAATTCCTGTCTTGGGTTCAGTCGCCGCGGTGCGGGTACTGCTTCGGCAAAGCGGCAGACCGTGCGTCCGCCAATGCGAAGACGCAATAGAGCGGGCGGAGGCATCACCACATTCACCCAAATAGGTGTTTTGCGCCCTATAACTTAAACCCAACGGGGCGATGGCCCGCATCGAGCCGACCGCGGTCCGCTGGTCAGCCCGCCCGGGGGTAGTCGTTGTACCCCTCGGCGCCGTCGCCATAGAAGAGGGCGTCGTTCCAGTCGGCAAGCGGCGCCCCGGAGGCGATGCGCTCGGGCAGGTCCGGGTTCGAGATGGCCAGCTTGCCGAACGCCACCGCATCGCCCAGGCCATCGGCCAGGTCGCGCTCGGCGGCGGCCACGTCCTTCGCGTAGCCGTTGAGCACCACGGCACCTCGGAAGCCTTCGCGCATCTCCTCCGCGAGTGCACGATCGAACGGGCCCGACCATCCCTGCGCACCCCAGTAGTGGTTGTAGAGATGCAGGTACGCGCATCCGCGGTCGCCGAGCTCGCGCGCCGCGCGCGCGTACAGCTCGCGGTCATCGGCCGCCGGCGGCAGATCCTTGGCGCTCCCCATGGGCGAGAGTCGGACGCCGACCCGTGCATGCCCAAAGGCGCGCGCCGCCGCATCGGTCGCCTCCAAGAGAAGCCGGAGGCGGTTGGTGACGGAACCGCCCCACGCATCGGTGCGCACGTTGAGCGACCCCGACAGGAACTGGTTGATCAGGTAGCTGTTGGCGCCGTGCACCTCCACGCCGTCGAAGCCCGCCTCGTGCGCGTTGGCTGCGGCGCGCGCGTAGTCCTCGACCACGCGCGGCATCTCCTCGGTGGCCAGCGCGCGCGGCGGGCTCGCCCGCACCAGCTCGTGCGTGCCGTCGGCCCGGCGGATGCTGATGTTCGCCGAGCTCTGGACGGCCACGCAGCTCACCGGCGGCTGGCCGCCCGGCTGGTGGTGCACGTGGCTCACGCGCCCGACATGCCACAGCTGAAGGAAGATCCGCCCGCCCGCCGCATGGACGCGGTCGGTGACGATGCGCCACCCCGCCACCTGCTCGGCGTCATGGATGCCGGGCGTCCGCGGATATCCCTTGCCTTCCGGCGTGATCTGCGTGGCTTCGGAGATCAAGAGACCGAACGACGCCCGCTGCGCGTAGTGCTCGGCTTGCAGCGGTCCCACCACCCCGTCGGGCGAGTGCGCGCGCTGGCGCGTGAGCGGCGCCATGAAGACGCGGTTCGGGCACGCCAGGCCGCGGAGGTCAATGGGAGCGATCAGCGAGGCCATAGGAGGTCCGCGTCAAGGTCCGCGATACGGTCGGAGGGGGTTGCCCGGGGCACCTATTACCACTTCAAGCCCATCGCGCCCTGGTATTCAGCCAGCGGGCGGATGATGCGGTTGTTCTGGTGCTGCTCCATGATGTGCGCGCACCAACCGGTGATGCGGGCCGCCACGAAGATCGGCGTGTACTGGGGCACCGGGATCCCCATGATGAAGTACGTCATGCCGCACGGGAAGTCCACGTTCGGGTGGATGTTCTTGTCGCGCAGCATGATCGCCTGCACCTGGTCGCCCATGTCGAACCACTTCTTGGCGTTCGGGCCCATCTGCTCGGCGAGCTTGAGGCCCCAGCGGCGCAGGATGCCCGCGCGGTGGTCGCCGTTCTTGTAGACGCGGTGGCCGAAGCCCATCAGCTTGCGCTTCTCGGCGAACGCGCGCTGCATCCAGGCGTCGATCGTCATGGAGCCTCCCGCGCAGTCGCGGTCGATGTCCTTGAGCATCTCCATCGCCATCTCGTTGGCGCCCCCGTGCAGGGGGCCCTTGAGGGCGCCGATGCCGCCGCACACGGCGCTGTGCATGTCGCTCTCGGTGCTGGCGATGCAGCGGCACGTGAACGTGCTCGCGTTGAAGTCGTGCTCCGCGTACAGGATCAGGCTCACGTCCATGATCCGCGCCTCGAGCTCGGTCGGCTTCTTGCCGGTCATCAGCCACATCAAGTTGGCGGCGTGGCCGAGCGCACTGTCCGGCGCCAGCACCGGCTTGCCCTCGATGGTGCGCTGGATCGCGCCGATCAGGGTCGGGATCTTGGCCAGAAGCCGCTTCGACTTGCGGAGCTCGGCGTCGGGGGCGTTCGACTCGCACTCGGCGTCATGGTGCCCGAGGATGCTGACGGCGGTACGCAGCAGGCTCATCGGATGCGCGGTCGGCGCGGCCTTGGTGACGGCAACCACCTGCTCGATCACGGTCGCATCGACCGCACGCATGCCCTTGATCTCCGCATCGAACGCGGCCAGCTCGGCGTCGCTCGGCTTGTGGCCCACCAGCACCAGGTGCGCCACGCCCTCGAAGGTCGCCTTCTCGGCGAGGTCGGCGATTTCGTAGCCGCGGTAGATCAGTTCGGTCTGGGTGACCGCACACACCTTGGTCTCGCCGATCACCTGATTCGCGAGTCCGCGCGTGTCGACGGGCTTGGCGACGGGGACGGAAGCGGGAGGGGTGGCGGTGGCCATGGTGCGGATCCTCTGCGAAGGCAAAAACGGGGCGAAACGGACAACGAAGTCGAAGGTTCCGAATGGTAGCGGCCATCGGCGGCCGACGATGGATGCATGTAGCATCCGACCCCGGATGTCCGCAAAAACAGGCCAGATCTGCACGTTCGTCGCCGCTGCGCTGCTGTGCCTGCCCTTGGCCGGCTGCGGCGGGCCCCCGATCGTCGACGCCGGGCTGCTCCACCCGCCCCCCGCCGTCGCCGACCCGGATGCCCCCGACGCCGTCGCGCAGCTCGCCGACTGGATGAGCGGAAGCTTCTCGAGCGGCGCGCAGGCCAAGTCGGACGACCGCTACTTCGACGTGCGCCTGCATGTGGCCCGCCTCTGGACCGATCGACCCGACGGCCCGTGGCTCTACGTCGAGCAGGCCATGGCCGACGCGCAGGACCGCCCCTATCGCCAGCGGATCTACCGCCTGGTGCCGGCCCCCAACGGCGAGGTCGAGAGCGTGATCCACGAGCTGCCCGGCGATCCGCTGGCGTGGGCCGGCGCCTGGCGCGACACGTCGCGCTTCAACGCGCTGGATCCGACCATCCTCTCGTGGCGGCCGGGGTGCAGCGTGATCCTGTCGTGGCAGGGACCGAACGCCATGCGAGGGTCGACGGCCGGCACCACCTGCGTGAGCACCCTTCGCGGGGCCGCCTACGCCACCAGCGAGGTCACCGTCACCCCGACTGAGCTGCTCTCGTGGGACCGCGGCTTTGACGCCGCCGGGCGCCAGGTGTGGGGCGCCACCACGGGCCCGTACCGGTTCGTGAAGGACGCGCCGACGCCGACCACCGCCGAAGCACCGAGCACCGAATGACCAACCCCGCTCCCCGGAACACCGCGCCGCCCGAACCGCCGCATCCCGGACGCCGCCTGCGCCACGCATGGGCCCGCGGCCCGGTGATGGTGCCAGGCGCCTTCAACGCCCTGGTGGCCCGCGCGGTCCGCGAGGCCGGCTTCGAGGCGTGCTACGTCTCCGGCGGCGCCAGCGCCAACGTGAGCGGCTACCCGGACATCGGCCTCCTCACGCTCACCGAGATGGCGCGCATCGTGCGCGAGACGGCGGACGCCTCAGGCCTGCCGGTCATCGCCGATGCAGACACCGGCTTCGGCGAAGTGGAGTGCGCCGTGCGCACCATGGTGGAGTACGGCCGCGCCGGCGCCGCCGCGCTGCACGTCGAGGATCAGGTGTTTCCGAAGCGCTGCGGCCACCTGGACGGCAAGGACCTCGTGCCGGCGGAGGCCATGGTCGACAAGGTGCGCGCGATGCATGCCCATCGCGTGCACCCGGACTTCGTCCTCATCGCCCGCACCGACGCGCGCCACGTCAGCGGGTTCGACGACGCGGTGCGACGGGCCAACCTGTACCGCGAGGCCGGCGCGGACATGATCTTCCCCGAGGGCCTGCAGTCCGAGGATGAGTTCGCGGCGTTCGCCAAGGCATCGCCCGGACCCCTCCTGGCCAACATGACGGAGTTCGGCAAGACCCCGGACATCACGGCCGCGCGGTTCGGCGAGCTCGGGTACCAGGTGGTGATCTACCCGTTGAGCATGATGCGCCTGGCCATGGGCGAGGTGGCGCGGGGCCTGCAGTCGCTTCGCCGAGACGGCACGGTGCGCGAGTCGCTGCCGCGGATGCAGACGCGCAAGGAGCTCTACGCGCTCCTCGGCTACGTGCCCGGCACGCAGTGGGACTTCCCCGACGGCCGCGACGCTCCGTAAACGGGTGTGGAACGAGCATGGCGTCCCTCGGACCCGTCGTCAGGGGCTGACCACCACGTCGTAGAGGAAGAGCGCCGGATCGGTCGGGTCGCGTCGCCAGGAGATGCCGACGTCGTTCGGCCGGAGGCCGCGCGTGCGGATCATCGGCGGCATGGGATGCTTCTCGGCGAGCGCGCGCTCCTTGCTGCCGCGCGGCTTGGGCTGCGGCACCAATTCGAACGCCACCGGCTTGGGGTTGGCGGCGTCCGTGGGAACCTCGAAGTTGGCGTCGTCGGCGGCACTCAGCTCGAGCACGTACCCGTGCGCGGCCGCCTTCCAGCGGAAGTCCCCGGCGCGCAGCGACTCGCGCAGCGCCGCGAAGTCCGCCGGCCGCTCCCCGCGCATCCACCGGTCGCGGAGGCCTTCGGCCAGGAACTCCATGCGCCCGCGCGCGGCCACGTACGCCCCGGGCCGGAGCGTTCGCGCATACGCCTTCCACGCGTCCTCGAACTGCCGGACCTCGGGTTCCGTGTCCAGGCCATAGGCCTTGCGCAGTGCGTCGAGCGGGCGCGAACCGTCGTTGAGGTGCCGCAGGAGCGCCGTGAATCCCGGCTCGTGGCGGCCGCCCTCGCCGTAGACCAGGTAGTGCACCATCGACCACGCCTGCACGTACTGCTGCCGGGCCGAGCCATCGCGGACCGCGGCGTTCCACCGGTCGCTGTCCATCTGCAGGATCTGCAGGAACGGGATGGTGGTGCCCTTCTCCACCGAGGCGCGCACCTGCTCGACCGCGGTCGGCGACGCCTGACCCACCACCACCGTGCGGCCCTCGGCCACCGACTCGCCGAAGAACTCCGCCAGTCCCTCATTGAGCCACGGCGGCAGCTCGTTGCCGAAGAATGCGTAGGCGAACTGGTGGAACCCCTCGTGCTGCACCACGTGCGCCACGCGCTGGCGTGGCAGGCCTTCCGTCCAGAAGGCCAGCCCCGCACCGCGCGGCGACACGAAGAACATGCCACCCGACCCCATGCCGTTGATGCCGAACTGCGTGCGGAGCGTGTCCAGGTAGTCGCGCTGGCGCGCGAACATGTAGACGTTCGGGTGGCCGGGCGAGCGCTGGCGAACGCCCACGCCGCGCACCAGCCGGCTCGAGAACTCGTCGTACATGACGTCCAACAAGTCGGCCCACCGCTTGGTGTCCTCGGGAGCCAGGTCGCTGCGGATCGTGTAGTAGCGGCTCTGGGGGTGCCGGGCGCCGGGTCGCACCGCGGTCCGGTCCCACCACGAGGCTTGCGGCCGCGCGGGGGGATCCACCCCCAACGGGCCACGGGCCGAGCCGGCCGACGCCGCCAAGACCGTCATCAGGAGCCATGCGAGCGCGATCCGGGGCACCGCGGTGAGGATAGAAGCCACCGGCCGCGCCGCCCATCGGAACGATCCTTTACCGGACTGCCGAGCGGCTCGGATGATTCCGAAAGAAAAACCGCCGTCGAACACTTGCACGCCGCCCGATCAGCGGCATACTTCAACTAACCCTTGCTCGGATAAGGGAGCCGAAAAGGGCCAGCAACCACTGAAGTGGTTCCATGGATCGTTGTCGTTGGGAGAAAGGGCCCGATGACGACTTGAAGGGACGCGAGGAAAGGGAACTCCAAGCGTTTCGCGCACCGCAAGGTGCTCACCAGGAACTGCAGATGCAGTGTTGCGAGGGATTGAGGGAAAGGGAGCCGGTCGCGAACCTAGAAAAGGGCGCGACCGCGCTTCTTTTTGCAACGTGCCGGTTGTTGGCGCCCCGTGACGACGGAACGGCTGCCCCACCCCGTCCGTATACTTCGCCGCTTCGCTGGCCTCGGCCACCCTTCGGGGTCGCGGCGGCCCGTCGGCACTGACCCCGGAGCCATACCAGACATGATCGAGCACCTGACCCCTGCGGTCCGCAGCGCGGGCCATTCGCGCCGCATCGCCCTCGCCGGGACCTTGGCCGCCATGGCCTCGGCGACCGCCATGGCCGCGCCGCAGATGCTCGCGCCCACGCCTGCCGCCAAGGACGACACCGCGGCCCCGGCCCCGGCGATGACCCCGGCGCCCACCGACTCCCGCGCCGCGCTCCGCGCGGCCGAAGCCGCACTTGCCGCGCGCTACCTGGTTCCCCCGGCGGTGGCCGACGACTTTGGCTACCGCATCGTCTGGCAGACCGAGCCCCAGGTCACGCTGGACGCCACCGCGCAGGCCATGAACGTCACGGCCGACAGTGCTTGGCTGGGCGACAGCGCCGGCAGCGTGGTGCGCGTCCGCCGCGACAGCGGCGAGACCGTCTGGCGTGCCTCCACCATCCAGGGCGTGGAGCGGATGATCTCGATCGAGCATCTGCCGGCCGCCGGACAGGACAACGCGTACGTCATCACCGAGCTCGGGACCACGACGCTGGACGCCGTGACCGGCGAGATCATGCGCCGATCGCGCTTCTCGCACCTGCCGGCCACGGAGCCGACCATCTTTGGCCCGTCGATGATCTTCGGCACCAAGACCGGGCTCGCCTGCTGGTACCAGTACGTGACGGGCTACAACTGGCGCGCCACCACGGTGGGCGGCCAGGTCCTGGGCAAGGTGGCGATCTCGGGCGAGACGGCGATCGCCGCCGGCACCGACGGCAACGTGCTGGCGATCAACGCCCCGAACGCGGCGATCCTCTGGACGCGAAAGCTGTCGGCGGGCGTCGAGGCGGCCACCGCGGTCGACGACGTCGCGTGCTACGTGGCCGGGCTGGACCAGAGCCTCTGGGCCTTCGACCTGATGCGCGGCCGCGTGCTCTGGCAGTACTTCACGTCCACCCCCCTCACCAATGCACCGGTGCGCATGGGCGACGGGCTCTACCTGCAGATCCCCGGCGAGGGACTGGTGGCGTTCACCCCGATCCCGCGCGACAAGCCCGACGGCGAGGTGCAGTGGAAGAGCACCGCCGCCGGCAACGTGATCGGCCAAGTGGGCACCGAGCTGATGAGCTGGTGCCGCACCTCCAGGACGCTTTCGGCGGTGGATGCCGGCACCGGCCGCGTGATCCGCACCGCCGCGCTGCCCAAGGTCGACGTGATCCGCTTCGATCGCACGCCGAAGAACGGCGTGGAGATGCTGGTCAGCAGCGCCGACGGCCGTATCCAGCGCCTCGAGCCGCTGGCTGCCTCGGGCACACGCGCCGCCGACCGGGCCGCACGGGCCGCGGCCAAGGCCGACGATGGCGCGGAGCCCGCGGACGCGCAGGCGGGCGAGTGACCCGATGCCCGGCACCCGAGTCATCCGCCGAGCGCTGGTCTCGGTGAGCGATAAGGCCGGCGTGGTCGACTTCGTCCGTGCGCTGGCGGCGCATGGGGCGGAGATCGTCTCCACGGGAGGCACCGCACGAGCCTTGGCCGAAGCGGGCATCGAGGTGGTGCCGGTGGAGGCGCTCACGGGGTTCCCGGAGATGATGGATGGACGGGTGAAGACGCTGCACCCGCGCGTCCACGGTGGGCTGCTGGCGGTCCGCGACGACCCCTCGCACGCCGCGGCGCTGGCGGAGCACGGCATCCCGCCCATCGACCTCGTGTGCGTCAACCTGTATCCCTTCGAGGCGACGGTCGCGCGCGCCGGCATCGCCGAGCATGAGGCGATTGAGCAGATCGACATCGGCGGACCGTCGATGGTGCGCAGCGCCGCCAAGAACCACGCCGACGTGGCCGTCGTCACCGACCCGGCCCAGTACGCGGCGGTGCTCGCAGACCTGGCGAAGCACGGCGGAACCACGCTGGCCCTGCGCCGCCACCTGGCGCTCGCTGCCTTCGAACGCACCTCGAGATACGACGCCGCGATCGCCAGCTGGCTGGCGCGCCACGGCTTCGGTGCCGACGGTGCGGAGTCGGACTCGGCGTTCCCGGCGACGGTGGACCTGCGCCTCACCCGCGTCGAGGAGCTGCGCTACGGCGAGAACCCGCACCAGCGCGCCGCCGTGTACGCAAGCGCCTCGGACGCGGGGCCCGGCATCGTGGGTGCGCGGCTGCTGCACGGCAAGCCGCTCTCGTACAACAACCTGCTCGATGCCGGTGCCGCACTCGAACTGGTGCAGGACCTCGCGGCGCAGCGCGCGCGGGCCGGTGACGGCGGCGCGTGTGCGTGCGCGGTGATCAAGCACACCAACCCGTGCGGCGCGGCCGTGGCTGGCACACCGCGCGAGGCGTTCCTGCGCGCGTGGTCGGGCGATCCGCTGGCCGCGTTCGGCGGGATCGTGGCGTTCTCGTCGCCGGTGGATGCGCAGACCGCCGAGGCCATGGCCGAGGGCGAACGGTTCCTGGAAGTGGTGGTCGCGCCCGACTACCGGCCCGATGCGCTCGCCGTGCTGCAGGCGCGATGGAAGAACGCGCGGCTGCTGGCGGTCGGCGAGCTCGGCGCTCCCGCCGGAGGCATGACCTGGCGGAGCGTGCCGGGCGGCATGCTGGCGCAGGACCGCGACGCGCACGCGATCGACGCCGCGACGTTCACGCACGCCGCGGGGCCGGCGCCCGATGCCGCCATGCTGGCGGACGCGGGCGTCATGTTCATGGTGGCCAAGCACCTGAAGTCGAACGCCGTGTGCATCGGCGCGGGTGGCCGGCTGTTCGGAGCGGGCGCCGGCCAGATGGACCGCGTGGCCAGCTGCCGCAACGCCGTCGAGAAGGCACGCGCCGCGCTTGACGCGATGCCCGCAGGCCAGCGCGCGGTGGCCGCGAGCGATGCGTTCTTCCCGTTCTCAGACGGCCCAACGCTGCTTGCGGACGCGCGCGTGCGCTGCATCGTGCACCCGGGTGGCAGCAAGCGCGACCAGGACACGTTCGACCTGTGCAACGCGCGCGGCGTGACGTGCCTGCTGACGGGGACGCGGCACTTCCGGCATTGAGTGGGGGGAACGATCGTCGGCGAGCGCCGTCACCCAGGCCCTCGGATCGCTCGGCACCAAGGGTGACAGCCCATCCCCGCTCGATCAAGGATCAGGGGGATCTTCACAGGGTCGCGCGCCCGGGGTCGCTTGAGCGGAATACCGACGAGTTCAGTAGCCAATCTACAGAGC
>JBJOIF010000298.1:0-7696 GCA_046047335.1 Planctomycetota bacterium
CGTCGGCGTGAAGCTGGTGTTCCGGCCGTTCGTGGCACCGGACGGCATGATCCGCATCGAGCTGGCGCCACAGGTCAGCACCGCGCGCACCAAGCGCATCGAGGCGGTGGGCGGGTTCGCCACCGTGCCCGACGAGTTCACCCAGGAACTGCGCACCAACGTCCGCGTGCAGAGCGGGCAGACGATCGTCCTTGGCGGGCTGTTCCGCGAGGACGATGCGGTGACCAATCGGCAGATCCCCGGGCTTGGAGACCTGGTGCCCGGAGTCTTCAGCGGCTCGTCCGCCACGGCCAAGCGGCAGGAGGTGATCTTCCTGATCACCCCGACGCTGGTGGAGGACGCCCAGGACTATCGCGCCGGCGACGAGGCGCTGAAGGTGGTCGAGGCAGCCAAGGTGGGTGCCCGGGCCGGCCTGCTGCCCTTCTCGCACTCGCACCTCTCGGGGAACTACCAGGTGCAGGCGCTGGAGGCATGGAAGAAGGGCGATCGGACGACCGCCCTGTACTACGTCGACCAGGCCCTCCGCAACGAGCGCGCCGCCCCGGCGATGATCGCCCTCCGCGAGGCGATCCGCACCGATCGACGCGACCAGTACCGGACCGAGCTCGACTCGCTCGAGCTGCTCGACCCGCGCCAGCGCCGGCCCTTCAACGGCATCCCGCTCAACGACACGTTCAAGTACTCGCCCGGGTGGGTGGGACCGCCGAAGCCCGAGGACCTGGCGGACGACGTTCCCCCCGCCGTGGACGACGACTACGCACCCTACGACCCGCTGCCGCTGCCGGAGCCGGCCCCCGCGCCGCCGGCGCTGCACGGCGGGCAGGAGCCCAAGCCATGAGCCGACGGAACGCCGCCCGCACGATCGCGGCCGCCGGCGTGGTGGCCACCGCCATCATGCTGCCCGGCTGCGGCGAGACCGCGCACTCGCAGAAGGTCCGACAGGAGGCTCGCGGTCGCTACGACCGCGCCAGCGCGCAGATCGTCTATGACCAGGCTCGCCAGTCGTTCCACTCGGGACAGTTCGAGCAGGCACTCGGCCACGTCGACAAGGCGATCGGGCGCTACCCGAAGGACTCGTCCTACCACCTTCTGCGCGGCCGGATCCTGCACGAGATGATGCGGGTCGAGGAGTCGCGGCAGGCGTTCGCCCAGAGCGCCACGCTCGATCCCGCCAAGCCGGAACCCCACTACTTCATGGGGATCATCCATCAGCGCTGGCGCGAAAACGACCGCGCGGCGGAGTGCTACGGCACGGCTGCGCGGCTCGACCCGTCCAAGCTGCACTTCGCCGCTGCCGAGGTCGAGGTGCTGACGCTGATGGGCCAGCACGACGATGCCGAGCAGCGGCTGGCCGACCTCGGCAAGCGCTTCGAGTTCAGCCCGGTGATCGATCGCCTGCATGCCGACTTGGCCAAGATGAAGGGCGACCACGACGCATGCGCGCAGCTGCTTGAGCGTGCGGCCGTGCGCGAGACGTCGTCGCCGGAGCTCCTGGAGGAGCTCGCGTTCGCGCGGTACTCCAAGGGCGACTGGAACGGCTCGCTGAGCGTGCTCGACGATCCCGCGCTTGTGGATCGGATCGGCCGTCCCGACTTGGCGCGCCTGCGCGCGCGCAACCTGATCTTGGTCGGCCGGCCTGCCGAGGCGCGCGACGCGCTGCTCTCCATCAAGGCCGACACCGACCCCGAGGGTCGCACAGCGATGCTCCTGGGGCATGCGGCGTGGCGGCTGGGTGACTGGGGCCGGCTGCGCGACTGCGGCCGGACGCTCGTGTCGCGCCGTCCCGACCTGGCCGACGGCTACCTGTTCCAGGGCGCCGCCGCCGGCGCGCTGGGGCAGCTCGACGACGCGATCGCCTTCTACGAGGCGGCCTTGGCCCGCGAGCCGGAACGGCACATGGCGCAGCAGCTGATGGCGGATGCCGGCAGCGCACGTGGCGGGGCGGCCCCCGCCGACCCGGCGCTTCCCGCCGCCGCGGGCGTGCTCCGCTCCGACGCGCCGTGACTGCCGTGGCGCACGGCGTCCGTCCGCGATGGATCCGCCTGCTCCGATGGGTGGGGATGCTCGTGTTGGCGGGCGTGGTGGGCATCGCCGCCGTGGCCGCGTGGGGCTGGTTCGTGCAGCCCGGGATCCTGGTGGTCCCGCTGCGTCACGTGGGGTACTGGCGGCTCGGGATGGCGTCGCGCACCGTCGACGTGGACGGCCACCGTTGGCCATACCTCGAGTCCGGGCCCTCGGACGGACCGGCGGTGCTGCTGCTGCACGGCTTCGGCACCAGCAAGGACGCGTTGATGACCATGAGCGCCCACTTGGCTGCGAAGGGGTGGCGGACGCTTGCTCCCGATCTGCCCGGCTTCGGCGCGCACGCGTTTCATGACGGCGAGCATCACGACCAGGCGTTCTACGTTGGCGCGATCGGGCGATTCCTGGATGCGGTGGGTGCGCCGCGCGCCGTGGTGCTGGGCACGTCGATGGGCGGAGCCCTCGCCACCGAGCTTGCGCTTCAGGAGCCCGCGCGCGTGCGTGCGCTGGTCCTGATGGCACCGGCGGGCGTTCGCGCGCCCGAGCGCAACGCATTCATGGCGGACGTCGAATCCGGGGCGAACCCCTTGGACATGGCTTCGGAGGAGGATTTCGACCGAATCACGTCCACGGTGTTCGCCCGCCCGCCCGCCGTGCCCGCACCGTTTCGCCGCTGGTTCGTGGATCGGGCCTTGGCCGTGCGCCCGAAGACGCTCCTCATCGTCGAAGCGATCAAGCCGTTCCTGATGTCCGGGCTCGATGGACGGCTGGGTGGCGTGGGGGTACCAGCCTTGGTCATCTTCGGGTCGGCCGACCGCGTCACGGATCCATCGATGCTGCGCGTGTTCGCGGACGGGCTGCGCCATGCGCGCACGGCGCTCCTTCCGGGCGCTGGCCACGTGGTGTTCTCCGATGCGTTCCGCGAGGCGATGCGGGAGGTCGACGAGTTCCTGGACGCGGTCACCCGCGACGGCGCGCTCGGGCCTCCGTGATCACTCCTCGTGCGTGGGAGCGGGATTCCGGCTCGCCGACGGTGCTTCGGCCGGCGTGCGTTCGGCGCGGTATCCCGATCCCGCCACGGCGGTGGTGCCGAGCCGGTCGATGCGGCTGGTGAGGGCGGCGTGGCCCGCCGGGGCCGGCACCTTGCCGTCGAGGATGTCCCACGCGGTGGTGCCCGCGCCGTAGGCGGCGTCGTTGGCCTCGTGATCGATCTTGAAGCCGATGCTCCCCAGGGCGCACGTGCCGTACAGGCCGCCGGCCACGGCGTACACCTGGACCTGGTCGTGCTTCTGCACCGGATCGTCGGTGCGGCCGTAGGCGTTGCCGAACGTGCCCTGCGCCTGCGCGAGGAAGTAGCTGCCGTTGGCCACGAATCGGTCGAGCGTGGCGTCGTTGCCGAAGACGATCACCACGCTGCGGCCCTCGCCGCCGACGGTGACGCCCACCCCGAAGCCTTCCACCTTGATCACGCATGGGGCGCTCCAGCCGGTCGCCGTGCGCCGCAGCAGCAGTCCCTTGCCGCCCGCACCGCTGACCACGAGGCCCGCCTGCGTCTCGTCGACGATGGCGATGCCGCGCGCGGACCGGAACACCTCGGTGTCGACCGGCTGGGGCGACGCCTGGACCTCGGACAGCGAGCCGATCGACTGGGTGATCCGCTCGCCCATGTTGGGCGTGCTGCAGGCGGCGAGCATGGAGGCGAGTGGCAGAGCGACGGCGGCAAGGTGGCGCGGAGGCATTCGGGGGGGATCGGCAGCCTCCGCCTCCGGGCGTGAATGTTCGTGCCGGGTGCGGCTCAGCCCGCGATGGCCCGCGGCGCGCCATCGCTGCCGGCCTCGCCCGGGCGCCCCGGGGCGTCGGTCGGGCTGTTCCACTCCCGCAGGCTGGTGACCTCGGTCGCTCCTGGGGCGATGGCGTGGCGGATGGCGGCGATCAGCGCGCGCGAGTCGACCGGCTTGCACAGGTAGTCACGGCATCCGGCGTCCATGCACTTCTCGCGGTCGCCCACCATGCCGTGCGCGGTCAGCGCGATGATCGGCGTGCGTTCGCCCGCCGCCACTAGGCGCCGGACCGCCTCGTAGCCGTCCATCACCGGCATCTGCATGTCCATGAGGATCACGTCGTGGCGATCCATCCGCGAGGAGCCCTGGACGCGCTCGAGCGCCTTCGCGCCGTTGTCGACGATGTCGACGCGCGCGCCGGCGCGCTCGAGATGGAAGCGGATCAGCCGCTGGTTGTCGATTCCGTCCTCGGCGAGCAGCACGCGGACGCCGGAGAGCGGCTGGCGGACCGCGCCGGGCAGCCGGATCGCGGCCGCGCCGTCGGCCGTCGCCGCGGGCGCCCGGAGCGATGCGGTGGGCGTCGAGGCCATGTCGCCCACCTCGAGCCGGACGGTGAAGGCCGTGCCGGTCCCCGGGGCGCTCCGCACCGAAATGGTTCCGCCGAGGATGTCGACGCAGCGTCGGGTGATCGCCAGGCCGAGGCCCGTGCCACCGAAGCGCCGGGTGGTCGAGGTGTCCGCCTGCATGAACGGGTGGTAGATGCGGGAGAGCTGCTCGGGGCTCATGCCGATGCCCGTATCCGAGACCTCGAAGTCGAGCACGCGATCCTCGCCGGCCTGCCGGCGCACGGTGAGCGTGACCGCTCCCTGCTCGGTGAACTTGACGGCGTTGCCAAGGAGGTTGATCAGGACCTGCCGCAGGCGCGTCGGGTCGGTGCTGATGGAGTCCGGCACCTCGCCATCGAACGCGAGCCGCAGCGCAATGCCCTTCTGCCGTGCGCGGTCGTCCATGAGGCGCATCACGTCCTGCGCGAGGTCCGCAGTGCGAACGCGCTGGCGGTCGACCGTCATGTGGCCCGCCTCGATCTTCGAGAGGTCCAGGATGTCGTTGATGATCGCCAGCAAGTGGCGGGCGTTCCGTCGGATGGTGTCCACGGCCTCCTCGCGGGAAGGCGCTCCGGGAATGGCGTCGCCGTGGTCGGCGAGCAGGTCCACGTAGCCGAGGATCGCCGTCATCGGCGTACGGATCTCGTGGCTCATGTTCGCGAGGAACTCGGTCTTGGCCCGACTGGCGGCGTCGGCCTCGTTGCGGGCGGAGACGAGCGCCGCCTGCGACCGGCGCTGCCGCCGCGACTGCACCAGTAGGGCGCCGGAGAGCGATGCCAGCACGGCGAAGGCGCCCACGGTGGCCGTGGTCGCGAGGCGACCCGAGCTGGTCTCGGCGGCCAGGAGGTCAGGAGACGCGATCGCCACCACGCTGGCGCCGCCGCCCGAGGTGGTCCGCAGGTCGGCCACCGGGAAGGCGCACACGAGGTGACGGTCCACCGAGACGGTCGAGTGCGTGACGTGTGGGCCCGCCAGCGATGCCACCACCGCGGCCATTGAGCGCTCGCTGACGCTGCACCCGCGCTCGCCGCGCTGGACCTCTTCGCTCATGATGCGGCCACGGGCGTCCACCATGACCAACTCGATGCCGTCGATCCCGGGCTCCCGCAACGGGGCGGCCAGGCGATCGAAGCGCATGCGGGTGGTGACCGCGCCGACGCGCTCGCCGGTGGAGGGGTCGCGCACCGGCGCGCTGCATGCCATGGAGAGTCCGACGGAGTCCCAGAGGATCCTGGTGAACTCGCAGTCGAGCTGGAACTCCGCGATCGGGACATCGCTCGACGAGGCCAGGCAGCTGCCGATGATGGCACGGTCGGCGAGGTCGAGGCCATCGAGCCTGCGGATGCGCTCGGGGGGCAGTGCCTCGCCATCCGCGTCGAGGGTGCTGGTGGCCACGACGCGGCCCTTGGCGTCGACGAACGCGATGCAGTCCACGCCCGTGGCGCCGCGCCGCATCTCCTCGTTGGCGATGCGGCGGAGCAGGCCGCCGTCGTGGGCCGCGATGGCCGCGGCCACGCCGGGGGCTTCCGCCAGCGCTGCGGTGCGCAGAAGCGCAGGCTGCACCCGTCCATGGACACCGTCCCGCGCGGTGCGCGCCAGTTGCCGGAGCAGGGCCGCGGTCTGCGGCGCCTCGGCGGAAGGTGCCTCGCTGGGCGCGTCGGCCGGGCGCTCCGCCGTTGCGGCGAGGGCTCGATCGGCCGGGTTGGCGATGGCCGTCGCGGCCAAGCCGAGGGCAGCGGTCGCGACGAGCACTGTCCAACGCGGATCGACGATCGCCATGGCCCTTGCCTCCCGGCCGGACCACCTCTCCCGCAACGCACGTTGTCGGCGATCCAGCACGTCTCCTGAGGAACCATCGGGAGCACCGAGCCGCGGGTCAAGCGAAACACCCCCGTTTCCGGGGGTGGGTGGGCTCGTTCCGCACAACTCGGACCCTGCGTCCGGCGCCTCGGGTCAAGGCATCGGGTCGCTGGCGGGATCGGGCGCAGGCGTCGGCTCGGCCTCGCGCATGCGCCGAAGGGCATCGGTCTTCCACGCGGGCAGTCGGTATTCCCATCCCGAGTGGCGGGCGTTGAATGCCTCCCAGTCGGGCACGAACGGGTCGCCCTCGCGCTCGGCGGGCCGCGCCGAGGCGCCCGGCACCGGCAGCGCGTCCAGCGTGAACCACGTCTCCTCGCCCTCGCGGTGGCCGCGCAGGGTGACGGTGGCGCCCGTGGTGCGGAACGATGCGGTCCATGCCGGCTCCTTGGCCGCGTCGGCGCGCGCCCGACGGACGCCCTCGAACTCCAAGCGCTCGAGAAACGTCGGGAGCGTCGTGCGCGCGGCCTCGACCTGCGCTTCCGACCAGCGCTCCTTCTCCTCGTCGGCGATGGTGGAATCCCACGGCGTGCGCCAGGCCGGCTCCGTGCCCTCGGTGGCCGCCGGACGCGAGACGGTGATGCCGTCGAACTGCACCGATTGCGTCTCGTCGGTGGGCAGCGACAGCAGCGTCCGATCGAGCCACGCGGTGGCCTCGAAGGGAACCTGGATCCGGCCGCGCGCGCGCCACGTCTGCGCCTCGCCCGGGGATCGGACGAACACCGAGTCCGGCGAGAAGCGCTCCTCGCCGATCACGATCTCGGCGACTGGCCCGGCTCCGGGCTCCGCCGACAGGAAGCGCACCAGCCGGGAGTCGCCGGCCTCGTCGGGCCAGGCGAGCCCGAGCTCGGCGTGGCGTTCCGGTTTGGCGGTCATGCGCTCGTCGAGCGTCAGTGCGGCGAGGCTTGCCACCAGCGCACGCACCAGCTCGGTCCGCGCGGGGTAACCATCGTTGGAGGCAAGCACCCACCCGTCGGGCGTGCGCTCGAGCCGCATGGTCGAGTTGCCGCGGAGCACCTCGACCGCCCCGACCTGGGCGGCCTTCGCCTCGAGGTCCGGCAGCACCGGCTCGCCGCGTCCGCGCTCGGGCACCGCACCGCGGCCCTGAACCATGAACCATGCCGCCGCGACCAGGGCGGCAGACAGGGTGACGATCGTCGTGGTGGTGCGTGCGTTCACGTGGAGGCCTCCCGCCGGCTCCCGCGGCCGCGCACCGCGTACCAGGTGAGTGCCGCCGCGGCGACCGCCAACGGCCAGAGCACGGCATTGAGGACGAGGAGGTTGGTGCCCAGGCGCTCGACGTCGCGGCGCAGTTCGTGCTGCACCTGCCTCAGCTCCTTGCGGGCCGCCAGCATCCGCTCCTGCAGCTCTTCGATGCGTCGGGCCTGCTCCGGCGTGAGCACGATCTGCTGCATGCCGTCCGCGGAGCGC
>JBJOIF010000299.1:0-4359 GCA_046047335.1 Planctomycetota bacterium
GACCCGCGGTGCCGCCGTAGACGTTGAGCAGCGCGTCGGTGGCGTTGGCGGTGACGGCGTAGACGTTGACGAGGTAGCCGCCGCTGACCTCACGGACGTTGGCGGTCCAGCCGAGGAAGTCGCCCGACTGCGCCTGGGCAGCCGAACCAACGAGCATCAGGGCCGCAGTGAGCGAACCAGCGCCAAACATGCCAATAGAACGAGTCTTCATGTCCTTTTCCCTCTGTCCCGCGTGAGCGGGTCTAAAGCAATCGTTGGGGGATCCCTCTCTCCGACGATCCACGCCCTTTTGCATGGCCGTCTGGAACCTCTCCACCGACCCTCTCACCATGCCGCACGGGCCGGGGGAGTCAAGGAACGGACCCGGTTGGGAACTGCAAAATTGGTGTTTGCCTGGCTCTGCCGTGTCCGGATATCCATGCGATCGCAGCGCATCGCATCCGGCGTACGGTATTTCTGGACCTCGTCCACGCGCATCGCTCCGGTCATAATGCCCGTTCCCTGGATTCCGCTGTGCGCGTCTACCTCGAAACCTTCGGTTGCCAGATGAACGAACTCGACAGTGAGCTCGTTCGAGGCCAGTTGTCGGCCCTGGGCTACTCCTTCGTGGAGAGCGACCGCGAGGCGCAGGTGGTCCTCTACAACACGTGCTCGGTGCGCGAGCAGGCTGAGCAGAAGGCCTACAGCCGCGTCGGTGCCATCGGCGTGCGCAAGCGTGAGGGTGAAGACCTGATCCTGGGCATCCTCGGCTGCATGGCCGAGCGCGACGGCGTGGACCTGTTCCGTCGCCACCCGCAGGTGGACGTGCTCTGCGGTCCCGCCGAGCTCGACAAGCTTCCGCAGCTCATTGACAACGTTCGCCGCGCGCGTTCGAGCGCACGAGCCTCGGATGCGCCCCGGCGCACCGCGACGCGCGAGCGTGGGGTGGCGTTGGCGGGGAATCGGTCGCGTCGGTCCGCCACGCTCGCGGCGGCGGAAGACGGGCTTGAGGCGCTTGACCTCTCTCGTGCGTTTGACCCCTCTGCCCGCGAGCAGCCGTGGAGCGCGTACGTCCGGATCACCCGGGGCTGCAACAAGTTCTGCACGTACTGCGTGGTGCCCTACACGCGCGGCGCCGAAGTGCACCGCCCGCCCGAGCACATTGTCGACGAGTGCAAGCGCCTGGCCGATGCGGGCGCCACGGAGGTCACGCTGCTCGGGCAGACCGTGAACCACTATCGCTACACCGCAGGCACGGCGGTCACGGTGGGTGGTCACGCGGCACCGCAAGTTGGGCCCGGACTGCAGGCGTTCCGGGCCGGCGCGGCCCCGGCGGCCAACACCACCACCTTCGCCGACCTGCTGTGGAAGATCCACGAGGCGGTGCCGGCGATTGAGCGGCTCCGGTTCGTGACCAGCTACCCGCGCGATTTCGGAAGCGACGTGCTGCAGGTGATGCGCGATGCTCCGCGCATCTGCCGGTACCTGCACGCACCTGCGCAGAGTGGAAGCGACGCCGTGCTTGCGCGCATGAACCGTGGCTACACGGTGGGCGAGTACCGCGACTTCGTGGCGCGCGTGTTCGAGGCGTTGCCCGACGCCACGCTCGCGGGCGACCTGATCGTGGGATTCCCTGGCGAGTCCGACGCCGACTTCGACGCCACGTGCGAACTGGTGCGGTCGCTGCCCTTCAAGAACAACTTCATCTTCAAGTACTCGCCACGCCCCGGCACCGTGGCCATCGATCGCTATCCGGACGACGTGCCGGACGAGGTGAAGCGGTGGCGCAACAACACGCTGCTGGCGATCCAGGGTGAGACCAGCGCGCGCGTGCATGCGTCCTGGGCGGGTCGGCGCGTGGAGGTGCTGTTCGACGAGGTGCGCTCGAGGCCCACTCCCGTGGACGCGGCAGCTCCCGCCGGAATGGTGCCGTTGCGCGTGTCGGCATCCTCCGGGGGCGTCACCGGCGTCCCGGATTCCACGCCCGCGGCGCCGCTCGCCGAGCGTTGGCAGGCGGTCGGGCGCACGCGTGGGGACCTCATTGTGGCCGTGGACTTGCCCGACGAAACGGCGGCAAGGGCCCTGCGTGGGCGCTCCGCGTGGGTTGTCACACGCCCGGGTGGCGCACTTCTGTTGCGAGGCGCCCTCGAAGACGTCTCATAAAAACAACGTCTTCGTTGGGAAAGTGCGGATTTCTCTCCGAAATCACGCCTCATTCGCTCTGAACGATGTTTTTGGGTGTGGCTCCCTTGCGTCCGCCCCAATCGGGGACATAGTCGCGGTGAAGGTGCTGGTCGCCAGGCTGACGGCCTCGCCCCTTCAGTTCCCCCTCCCGCGCGGGTTTCCCTCCCGTTTCCCCCCGCGCACCCTTTCGTTTCCCATCAGCCCCTGAAAGGTCATGAGTCATGAAGAATGGCGCTATTGCGTTCCTCGGAGCCGCGGCGGTCGCCTCGGTTGCCAGCGCGGACTTCATCGGATGGACGGCCAACGTCCGTGAAGCGACCGGCGGCGGTTACCTCATCAACGTCTACGCGGTCACCAACGACGCGGCCGACGTCATCCTGAACGTCTACGGTGGCTCCCCCGGGCAGCCCACCGCGGGCTTCATCACCACCACCTCCGCGGGCGGCTTCCTCCAGGGCGCCGGCAGCCAGGGCACCTTCGCCCCCTCCGGCAGCCAGAACTGGAACACCCTCGACAGTTTCCTCACGGTCGGCGGTGGTTTGACCTCCAGCGGCAACTGGACCGGCAACAGCGCGACCGCCGGTGACCCGCCGTGGAACGTCACCTACTTCAATACCTCCATCGAGGAGAACGAGACCGTCAACTCGTTCAACACCAACTCGAACGAGGAAGGCTTCACGAACCCGAACCTGAACTCGATCCCGGCCACCGCTGGCTGGTTCATCGCGGGCTCCACCAGCCCGGCGCGCAGCCTGGCCGGCCTGGCCAACCGCGTCGCCAGCTCGAGCGAAGAGGCCGCCGCTGGCTCCTTCGGCATGATGGTGGCCCAGCTCTACGTGATGGATCTCCAGCTCGACTGGAAGATGGGCGCCAGCCTGAAGCGGGCCAACGGCTCCGTCAGCCAGGGCACGTTCGAGTTCTCGATCGGCGAGATCCCGGCTCCTGGTGCGCTCGCCCTCCTGGGCGTCGCGGGCCTGGCCTCGGGCCGCCGCCGCCGCGCCTGAACCGCGCCGCGCCTGCGAAGGATGGGCCCCACTTGGGCCCGAATCCCCGAAAGGGGACCAAAGGGTAACGAAGCGCCGCCGTCCGAAAGGACGGCGGCGTTCTTTCCATCCGGTGGAACGGGCCGGTGCGCCCGCAAATTGAACGCCCCGAGGCCCGCAACGCCGATCCAAGGGCATGCTGCGTGCCCGTCATGGCTTGGTCCTGGCCGTCCTCGGTCTCCTGGTGGTGGCCACCGTCATGGTGAACTCCGCCAGCCTGAACCTCTCCGGCCGGTCTCCCACCACCGTCGAAAGCGTCTATTGGGGGAAGCACACGTGGTTTGCCCTGGGCGCCATGGCGGCGCTCGCCGCGGGGTGCCTGATCCCGGTCGACCGGCTGGGGACGTCGGGCCACCGGTGGTGGTCCACACCGGTCACGTGGGTGGCGGCGGCGGCGCTGCTGGGCCTCCTGTTGGTGCACGTGCCGGGGATCGGCCGCGAGGCCAACGGCGCGCGCCGGTGGATCACGCTGGGACCGATCGGGCTGCAGCCGAGTGAACTGGCGAAGTGGGGCGTGCCCGTGGCGCTGGCCTGGTACTGCATTCGGGAGCGCGCCCGCATGGGGTCGTTCGTTCGGGGATTCGCCCTTCCACTGGCCGCGGTCAGCGCGGTGTGCGGGATCATCGCCATCGAAGACCTTGGCACCGCGGTGCTCATCGAACTGGTCGCGGTCGCCATGCTGGTGGCGGCGGGAGCGCGGTGGTGGTTCGCCGCCGCCTTGGCTCCCGTGGGCCTGCTGGCGTTCGCCGGCTTGGTCATCGCCAGTCCGTACCGCGTCAACCGGATTGCGGCGTTCCTCAACCCGTATGAAGATGCCCGCGGCATCGGCTACCACATCATCCAGTCGTTGGAGGCCATCTCCGGCGGCGGCTTGGCCGGTCGCGGATTGGGCAACAGCGAGCTCAAGTTCGGCTACCTGCCGGAAGCGACCACCGACTTCATTTACTCGATCGTCACCGAGGAACTTGGGATCACCGGGGCGATCTTGGTGGTGGCGCTGTACGTCATGCTGCTCCTCTGCGGGCTGGCGATCCTTGGCTCGTCCACGCGCCGGGCGTCGGCCGCAGGACCAGCGGGCACGCCGCTCCTGTCCGGCTTCTCGCAGTTGCTTGGCTACGGCATCGTTCTCACCGTCGGGCTGCAGGCCTTGATC
>JBJOIF010000300.1:0-9196 GCA_046047335.1 Planctomycetota bacterium
CGATGCACTGCAGTTGGATCTCATCGATGAAACCCTCGGGGAACAGCGGGCGGATCGGGCGATCCATCATCCGCATGGTGAGGATCTCCTTCTCGCTGGGGGCGCCCTCGCGCTTCTTGAAACCGCCCGGGTACTTGCCGGCGGCGGGGGTGCGCTCGCGGTAGTCGCAGGTCAGCGGGAAGAAGTCGATGCCGGCACGCGGGTTGGCGCGGACGGCGGTGCACAGGACGACGGTGTCGCCGTAGCTGGCGACGATGGCGCCGTTGGCGAGCTTGGCGACCTTGCCGGTCTCGAACCGGAGGGTACGGCCGCCGATCTCGCGTTCCACGACGGCATGCTTCTTGGTGGTCTCGGACATGGTGTTGCCTCTTTCTTTGGGGCTTCTCAGGGTGTGATGATTCGTGGGCATGGGCCCGGCGAACCGCGCGTGGATGCACGGCGACCGTCCGCCGTCGGGGCAGTGCCACGGCGCAGTCCGGGTCCGGTTCGCGGAAGGCTGCGCAATGCCGACTGCCGCCGTGTGGCGGCCGGGGCTGCGCGCCTTACTTGCGGAGGCCGAGCTTCTGGATGAGCTTCTGGTACCGGTCGCGGTCGGTGCGCGCGAGGTAACCGAGCAGGCGGTTGCGACGACCGACCATGAACAGCAGGCCGCGGCGGCCGTGGTGGTCCTTGGGGTTCGCCTTGAAGTGCTCCTGGAGGGCGCCGATGCGCTCGCTCAGGATGGCCACCTGGACCTCGGGCGAGCCCGTGTCGGTGGCGTGGGTCCGGTTGGCGCCGATCACGGCGGCCTTCTTCGTTGCGGAGATCGACATTGCTTCTGGTTCTTCCTTCGTTGAATCGAGCAGGGCAGTGTAGTGGAATCCGCGTTGCGCTCAACCATCCTCGCCGCATCCGTTATCGGTACGGGATGCAGGCGTATCCTTCCCCAGCCATGCCCGCGTCCGCCCCCGCTGCTGCGTCCGAAGGCCTTCACGCCGCCATCGCCCAGTTCGTCGCCGACTCGGCCCGGATCGAGCAAGGCGGCGGCCCCTCCGGCATCGAGCGGCAGCACCGCCACGGCCGGCTGACCGCCCGCGAGCGCATCTCGGCGCTGCTCGACCCGGGTACGGCGTTCACGGAGTGCGGCCTGTACGCGGCCTGGAACATGTACCGCGAGTTCGGTGGCGCCCCCGCCGCCGGGGTGGTCACGGGGATCGGCGTGGTGGAGGGCCGG
This sequence comes from Planctomycetota bacterium, assembly GCA_046047335.1. GTDB lineage: Bacteria > Planctomycetota > Phycisphaerae > Phycisphaerales > SM1A02 > UBA966. The sequence continues at coordinate 1,214 of JBJOIF010000300.1, forward strand.
CAGGCGATGGTGATCGCGAACGACGCCACCGTGAAGGCCGGCGCGTTCTTCCCGATGACCTGCAAGAAGATCATCCGAGCCCAGGTGATCGCCGAGCGCGCGCGACTGCCGCTGCTGTACCTGGTGGACAGCGCCGGGGTGTTCCTTCCGCTGCAGGAGGATGTCTTCCCCGACACGGACGACTTCGGCCGCATCTTTCGCAACAACGCGGTGATCAGCGCGCAGGGTATCCCGCAGTACGCCGCGATCATGGGCAACTGCGTCGCGGGCGGGGGCTACCTGCCGGTGCTCTGCGACACGCTCCTGATGACCGAGGGCAGCGGCCTGTACCTGGCGGGCCCGGCGCTCGTGAAGGCTGCCATCGGCCAGGATGTCTCGAGCGAAGACCTCGGCGGTGCACAGATGCACGCGCAGGTCTCGGGCACCATCGACTTCCGCGAGGCAGACGATCCATCGTGCCTGCGCCGGCTGCGGAGCCTGATGCGCGCGAACCGGTCCGCACCCGTGGTACCGGTGCCGCCGGAGCCCACGGCCGAGCCGGCCCGCGCGCCGGCCGACGTGGTTGCCGTGTTCCGTGACCAGCCCGGCCAGCAGTACGACATGGTCGAGTTGCTCGACTGCGTGGTGGATGCCGGGAGCCTCGACGAGTACCGCGCCGAGCACGGTCGCTCGCTGGTCTGTGCGTATGCGCGCATCGGTGGGTTCCCGATCGGGATCGTCGCTAACCAGAAGAAGCTGACGCAGCGCAAGATGCCGGGCGGTAAGGCCGGGCCGGCCATGGCCACCAACATGCCGGCGGTCATCTACGACGACAGCGCCGACAAGGCCGCGCGGTTCATCATGGACTGCAACCAGCGCCGCATCCCGCTGCTCTTCGTGCACGACACCACCGGATTCATGGTGGGCCGTGACAGCGAGCAGGGCGGCATCATCCGCGCGGGCGCCAAGATGGTGAACGCGATGTCCAACTGCGTGGTCCCCAAGCTGGTACTGATCCTGGGCGGCAGCTACGGTGCGGGCAACTACGCGATGTGCGGTCGAGCCTTCGATCCCTTGCTGACCCTGGCGTGGCCGGGTGCGCGTTGCAGCGTGATGGGGGCCGCGCAGGCGGCGAACACGCTCCTGCAGATCGACCTCGCTGCACGTGAGCGCAAGGGAGAGAAGGTCGACGAGGCCATGCGCGCCCAGTTGCTGGAGGCGATCACGCGCAGCTACACGGAGCAGCAGGACATCCGCTGGGCCGCGAGCCGCGGCTGGGTGGACCGGATCATCGACCCGGCGCGCACCCGCGACGAACTGCTGGCCGCGGTGCGCGTGGCGTGGCAGGCTCCCGTCGACGGGCCCTTCCGCACCGGGGTCCTGCAGACGTGAGCGGCATTGCCGCGGAGGCACGTTCCATGCGCATCGTCGTCGCCACCGGAAACCCGCACAAGGTCGAGGAGATCCGCGCCGTCCTCGGCCCGCTCGGGTTCACGGTGCTCTCGCTCGCCGAGACTGGCCGACCGGTGCCCCCCGAGCCTGACGAACCCCACCCGACGTTCGAGGCGAATGCGCGGCTGAAGGCGCGTCACTACGCCCGCCATGTGGGCGAGCCCGTGCTCGCCGACGACAGCGGGCTGGAGGTGGATGCGCTCCTCGGCGCCCCCGGCGTGCACAGCGCCCACTGGGCAGGCAAGGAAGGTTCGCGCGAGGAGCGCGACGCGCGGAACAACGCCAGGCTGGCGGAGGCGATGCGCGGGGTCCCGCCGGACCGTCGCACGGCGCGCTTCGTCTGCACCATGTGCATCGCCACCGCCGAGGGCGAGGTGCTGGTGGAGACGCGCGGCGAGATGGAGGGCGTGATCGGTGACGCGCCGCGGGGCGCACACGGCTTCGGCTACGACCCGTGGCTCCACCTCCCCGCGCTCGGCGTCAGCAGTGCCGAACTTGACCCGGAGGAGAAGAACCGGCTGAGCCACCGTGGGCGTGCCGTGCGGCGGCTCGCGTACCTGGTGGTCCACAAGCGGATCCGGTGGTGAGCGTGGCGGCCCGGTCGTCGATCCCGCTGTCGGTGCTTGACCTGCGCGAACAGCGCTATTCGTGCCACGGATGCGGGGATTGCTGCCGGGACTTCACCGTCCAGTTGCGCGAGCGCGACGTCCGGCTCCTCCAGGAGCAGGGCTGGGAGGAGCGGCTTGGGCATCCGGTGACCGTGGAGTTCCGCGGGCAGCGCTTCCTGGCGCAGCGGGACGATGGTGCGTGCGTGTTCCTCCAGGACGGGGGCTTGTGCCGGATCCATGCCGAGTACGGGCTCGAGGCGAAGCCGGTGGCGTGCCAGTTGTTTCCCTTTGTCCTCGCGCCCGACCGCGCGCGGGTCCATGCGGGCATCAGCTTCGCCTGCGCCAGCGTGCTGGAGTCCAAGGGTGCCTCGCTCGGGAGCCATTCGGCCGAGGTGCGGCGAATGTCGGCGATGGTGCCGGAGCTCGGGCCCGCCCGCGTCCTGCTGGACGAGTCCACCGAGGCATCGGTGGAGGAAGTGGCTGCCTTCGAGGAGACCATCGACCGTTGGATCGGCGACCGCGCACGCCCGTTCGCCGAGCGCCTGGATGGGCTGGCGTGGCTTGGGCAGCAGCTGGCCAACGCCCGCTTCGACAAAGTCCGCGGACCGCGCCTTCGCGAACTCCTGGAGATGCTGGTGGCGGCGCTGCCGGAGGAGCTGCCGCTGCATCCAGTAGAACCGGCCACGCGCGCACAACGTGCGACGCTCCGTCAGGCCGCGTTCTTCCGGCTCGAGGACCCAAAGATCGGCGAGTTGCGTCGGATCGGCCGCGTTCGCGCCGTGCTTGGCCAGTGGATGCGGAGCCGACGGTTCGCGTCGGGCCGCGGGACCGTGCCGCCGATGGGCGCGCGCTGGCCGGGCGGGGTCCCGTTCGCAGCCGCCGAATCGGTGTCCGGATGGACGTCCGGGCCGGAGGCCGGGGCATGCGACGAGCTGCTCACGCGATGGCTACGCGCCACGCTGCTCGGTGGTCGCGCCTGGGGCAGCGGCTACTACGGATGGACCGCGGTCGCGGGCCTGCAGGCCATGGCCCTCAACGCCGCATGCGTGCAGTGGCTGGCGCGTGTGCACGGCGCTGCCGAGGGCCGCACGGCCGCCGCGCTTGCGGACGTGCGCACCGCGCTCGGCCGCGTCGACCGCACGTGCGGCCGCGCGCCGTGGATCGGAAGCCGCGCCGAGCTGCTGCGACTGCGCTACCTGCGCATCGACGACGGACTGCGCCGCGCTGCCCGGTGGGCGATGGACTCCGAAGGCTGATGGTTCACTCGGCCCGTGCGGGCACCGCCTGCGGCTCCGCCCGGCGCGAGCGGTACCACGCGATCGTCATGGGCAGTGCCACCAGGCCAAGCGGCACGGTGGCCAGCATCTCGCCGAGGCTCTCCAGGAGCGCCAGCTGCGTGAATCCAGCATCCGCCTGGGCGACGTCCAGTCCGCCGCCGGCCATCCAGTTGGCCACGATGACCGTGGTCGCCTCGCGGAAGCCCACGCGGCCGAGCGGGTTCAGCATCACCGCGATCGAGGCAACGCCGAGCACGGTGACCGTGGCGAAGTCGAGTCCGAGACCAAGGATCTCGCCCGCGCACCACATGCGCACCACCCACAGCAGCACCTCCGCGGCGCGCAACACCGAGCCGATCCAATAGGTGGACGGCGTGGTCAGCATCGGCGTCCAGCGCCCCATGGTCCGTTCGACCGGACCGAGCCGGGCGATGCGGTGCAGCAGCAGCCCACCCACGCCGATTCCCGCAAGCACCAGCACCACCCATGCGAGTCCCGGCTTCGGCACGATGGCCGTCGCGGCCACCACCGCGCCGAGCGAGGACAGGATGACCACGGTGACCGCGGCGAACCATGCGGTGGCCTCGGCGAACGGGATCCGGTTCGCGAGCATGGCATAGGCGTAGCGGACCGGCAGCCCCAGCCGCACCGGGAAGAAGTTGCTGGTGGCCGCCAGGAACGTGAGCCACTGGATTTCCATGAACGCCAGGCGGCGGACGGGGCGCAGCACCAGCCAGAACAGGGCGCCGTCGATCACGAGGCTGGCCACGGTGGTGACGGCGATGCCGACGATCAGCCATGGGCGATCGCGCCACGCCGCGGCCAGGCTCTCGAGCATGCCCGCGCGACCCGGCGCATCGGCCGCAGCGATGGCCCCCTTGACCACCCATGCCACCAGCACGGCGCCCACGGCGAAGCCGATCACCTGGATCGCGGCGCTGCGCGGAGCGATGGCCTTGCGCAGGAGCGCCGTGAATCCGCCCGCCGCGGCACGGTTGGGGGGCGAGTCGCCGGGAGCGTGGTTCATGGGGCGCGTCCGCCCGAGGGAGCGATGCGTTCGCGGGCGATCACCCACAGCGCCCGCACGCCGTCGGTCCAGCGGATCTTCTTTCCATCGGCGAACCCGCGCGGCGCATAGCGCACGGGTACCTCCGCCACGCGGGCGCCGAGGCGCGCGAGCGCCGCCGCGATCTGCGGCTCGATCCCGAAGCGAGGCTCCGTCAGTGCCGGCCGGATCCGGCGCAGGACGGGCAGCCGCAGCAGCTTGTAGCAGCACTCCATGTCATGCACGCCCAGTCCGGTGGCGCGGTTGCTGAGCCACGTGAGCATGCCGTTGGCGGCCTCGTGGATCCGCCGGTAGCCGGTGCGTCGGGGGCCGTCGGCCCAGCGGTTGCCGAACACCGCGTCCGTGCCGGGGACCAGCGCGGCAAGCAGCGCGGGATAGTCGGCCGGGTCGTACTCCAGGTCGGCGTCCTGCACCAGCACGGCGTCCTCGGGAGCCGCTCGGCCGAGCACGCGATCGAAACCGGTCATCAACGCGGCGCCCTTTCCCCGGTTGTCGGGGTGGACGGCCAGTTCCACGGCCGTCCCGGCGCGCGCGGCGCACGCCTCGGCGACCCGGGCCGCCTCGGGCCGGCTCCCATCGTCCACCATCACCAGCCGAACGGACCATCCGGTGGGCAGCGGGGCGCACAGCACCCGGTCCACGATTCGCTCGAGGGTCGGGCCCTCGTCGTAGACGGGCATCACCACGTGCAGCGTTGGCATGCGCGGCCCGTCCCGACGCGGGGCGTCAGGCCTGCTGCTCCGGCTTACCGAGCGACGAGCGCATGGCCGTGTCCGCCATGACGTTCTGCATCCGGTAGTAGTCCATCAGCCCAAGCGTGCCCTTGCGCAGCGCCTCGCTGATGGCCTTCGGGACCTCGGCCTCGGCGAGCACCACGGTGGCGCGGTTCTTCTGCTCCTCGGCCTGGAACTCGGCCTCCTGCGCCACGGCGAGCGCGCGGCGCTGCTCGGCCTGTGCCTGGAACCGCTTGGTGTCGGCCTCGGCCTGCGCGGTCTGCAGGTTGGCGCCGATGTTCTCCCCGACGTCGATGTCGGCGATGTCGATCGAGAGGATCTCGAAGGCGGTGCCCGAGTCCAGGCCCTTGGCGAGCACGGTCTTGGAGATCTTGTCGGGGTTCTCCAGCACGCTCTTGTGGTCCTCGGCGCTGCCGATCGTGGAGATGATGCCCTCACCGACGCGGGCGATGATGGTCTCCTCCGTGGCACCGCCGACCAGCCGCGCGATGTTGGTGCGCACCGTGACGCGGGCGCGCGCCTTGAGCTGGATGCCGTCCTTCGCCACCGCATCGATCGTCTGGCGGCCGCTCTGCGCGCTCGGGCAGTCGATCACCTTCGGGTCGACGCTGGTCTTCACGGCGTCGAGGATGTCGCGGCCCGCCAGGTCGATGGCGGTGGCGCGATCCCACGGAAGCTCGATCTTCGCCTTGTCCGCGGCGATCATCGCCCGGACCACGCGGCCGATGTCGCCGCCGGCCAAGTAGTGGCTCTCGAGTTGGTCGGTGTCGATGTCGAGCCCGGCCTTCTTCGCGGAGATACGGTTGAACACGATCTCGCTCGGGTTGACCTTCCGCAGGCGCATCATGATCAGCTTGAGCAGGCTGACCTTGGCGCCGGAGAGCCACGCCTGGATGGCCAGCTGGATGTACTGGCTGATGATGATCAGCGCCACCAGGCCGATGAGGCCGGCGATGGCGAGGATGACCCAGAAGAGGACGGAAGGGTTCGTCATGGCCGGGATGTTAGCCCCGCGCCCGGACGGTGATGCTCGGGCCATCCACCGCCACCACCTCGACCTCGGCTCCCGCATCCACGAAGCCGATCTCCGAGAGCACCTCCACGCGCTCGGTGCCGAAACGGGCCGTTCCCACCGGCCGCAGCCCGGTGATCACGGTGCCCGTGTCGCCGATGCGAACGCCGGTGCGAGCGTCTCCGCGGATCGGAGCGCCCTCCTCGTCGTCGGCATCGGTGCCGCCGAGCACCATGCGCCGCGCGACCGGAGACCTCGCCCACAGCTTGAATCCGTACACGAGTGCCAGCGGCGCACCGGCGCAATAGCTGAGCAGCGCGGCGAATCCCCACACCGGGCTGTGCACGAAGAAGAGGACCACCGACGCCACCAGGCAGACGGCCGTGCCGATGGCGAGCAGCCCACCCGTGGGGACGAAGAGCTCGGTGAACGCCAGCACCGCACCGATTGCGAGCAGCGCGAAGCCGGCGGCGAGCAGGCCGTCCGCCGTGCCGCCTGCGGCGCTCGCGTCCGCCGCGGTGGCCGCGTCGGCGAGGAACGTGACGACCGTGACGATGTTCATCGCGACTCCTCCACTTCGATCGCGTACCCGCTCGAGCGCAGCACGCGCACGCGCGTCCCTGCCTCGAGCATTCCCTCCACCGCCTGCACGTCATGGACGTGCCCGTCGATCTCCGCCTTGCCCACCGGCCGCAGCGGCGTCAGTGCCCGGCCCACGGCGCCGACCGCCGGCAACGGTGCCGTAGACGCGGGCGGCGCGAGCGGTGTCCCGGACGCCGCCGCAAGCACCGCGCGCCGTCCGATCGGGCTCGCGGGCACCGCCCGCAGCACGAGCCAGGCCAGCCCGCCGGCCAGGATGCCCCCGCCCGCCACCACGCCGATGCCCATGACCAGATCATCTCGACCTTGCGGCGTGGTGAGCGGGGCACTCAGGAAGCTGCCCACCAGTCCGACCACCACGCATGCGGCGCCGATGGCGCCGATCACGCCGACTCCCGGAATCACCAGCACTTCAAGCAGCACGAGCCCGATGCCCGCGAGCACCGCCAGAAGCGGCCACCACGTCGACACGCCGGCAAGGGCCGGTGCGCCGATCAGGAGGAGCAGCGCGCCGGCCCCGACCGCCCCGGGCCAGCTGATGCCCGGCGCGAGCATCTCCAGCGCGAATCCGCCGAGCAGCACGGCCACCAAGAAGAGCCGGACCGGCCAGCTCGTGAGGAATCGCACCAGCGCATCACCGAAGTGTTCATCCCACCGCGTGACCGTGCTCGCCCCGAAGAACGCCGCAAGCGCCGGGTCGTCGGCGACCGTCCCCAGCGACAGCCCGAACGATGCTGCTTCCGGCGCCTGCACGACCAGCAGTTCCTCGGCGCCATCCACCTGCGCAATGACCGACCACCCGGCGGATTCGTCGGGCGTGAGGCGGGGGCGCACCGGCGGCCGCACCTGCGCGTCCTCGACCGCGAGGTCACGGGTGCGCTCGTCGGTCGGTCCCTCGTCGTTGCCCGGGCGCATGGCGCGATCGGTGAAGACCGACAGCGCCCCACCCTCCGGGACCGCATCGCGTTGGGCGGAACCCGCACGGCGCGTGGTCACGGGATCGACGCCGAACGCCGCCACGTACTCCTCGCGCCCGATGAACATCCGTGCTCCCGAATCCTGGCGCTCGAGCAGCCACACCTCGTCCGGGGCGGATACGAATGCGCGGACCACGGCCTCGTCGTATCCGTTGCGCCGCGCGCTGTCGACGACCTCCGAGAGGACTGGCGCCTCCAACTTGGCGCGCTCGGCCACGGGGAGGGCCTGCAGGCCGAGGCCCGGGAGGGCCGCGATCGGCGCGGCATCGCCGAAGGCG
>JBJOIF010000301.1:0-2574 GCA_046047335.1 Planctomycetota bacterium
CAAAGCCCGGGGCGAGTCTGGTCGAGGCGACATCGAGCCAGTCGGAGTTCCGCTGGTCGGAAGTCGCAGGGACTCTCGTGGGATTCTGGACGCCGGAATGGGCGCGCACGATCAATGTTCCCGGATTCCACCTTCACTTCCTGAGCGACGACCGAACGCGGGCAGGACATGTGATCGACATCCGCGCGAAGGATGCGGTCGTCGAGCTTCATGCGGCGAGCGACCTTCATCTCGTGCTGCCTGCCAACGAGGAGTTCCTGCGAGCAGACCTTCGCGGTGACCCCTCAGCGGCGCTGGCGGAGGCAGAGGGTGGATCGCGCGCACGCCACCGTTGATGGCGCCATCGGACCGTGGCGCGTAGGTGAAGGGCAGCAGCATCGGATCGGCGGACCGCCGCTCGACGCTGCGATCGGCCGCGCAGTCGGCAAGGATCGTGACCGCCAGGAGCGGGCCCATGCCCGTGAAGCTGGCGTTGGGAGAGGTCACCGATGGGCAGGGTAGTCCACGAGCGATGCGCCCGAGTCGCGATGCCTCCGGTCGAGGGCCATCGCCATCACCACCCGTTCAGCAGTCGAAGCTCATCGCCACCATCGACATCCAGGGTGGGTTCGGCACCTCGAGCTGGAAGCCGCTGAACTCCTGGATCGGCGCGCCCAGGCGGTGCGCGGCCCGCGACAGAAGCTCGGCGTGGACCCCGGAGTGCTTGCGGAGCGCCGCGGGGAGCGATGGGTGATCAACGGGAACCGCATCCACCTCGAGTGGCAGTCGCTCCATGCCGTGCTCGGCCAAGACGCGTCGATTGAGGTTCGGCGAGCTCACGAGGGCCGCTGATGGATCGGTCGCCGGCGTCACCGAGCGGTGGAACCACACCTCGGTCACGGTGCGGTCGGTGGGTGTCGTCATCAGGAAGAGGAGCCGCCACCTTGCGCGCGCCTTCGTCAGGGTGGAGACGCGCTCGAGGTGCTCCACGAAGGCCAGGTCGAGCGGGTCGGAGTTCGCGGGCCCGCGATCGAGCAGCTCGACCATGAGGGTCTCGCCGTCGCGGTGCATGCGCAGGCAGGATCCGTCAGCGGTCGACGAAGAGAGGTCGCGCACCAGCGGCGGAACTCCGGCGGTACGGTGCTTCATGGTGGTCACGCCGCGCGATGGGTGCGCCTCGTCGTGTGCCTCGAGCGTGTAATAGATGGGCCATGCCGACCCAGGGCGGGTGCGGCGGATGCCGTGGATGCTGGTCGCCGTCGCCATCCCGACTTCGCCGCCGGCACCGGCGGGACCGATCAGGAACGACGAGAGGTACGTCTTCACGCTCACCCCGTGCAGCACGGCGTTGGCGCGCGTGGCGTTCGCGCGTGCCTTCAGCATGGCGGCACGCTGCGCCGCGGTGTCCAGTGCTCCTGCCGCGGCTGCCCGCAGAACTGGGCCGGCGGTGGTGTCGGTTGCAAGCTCGCGATCCATCGCGCGGATTGCCTCGCGCAATACCTTCAGGGGCGTTTCCGGGCAGCCGGCGTCGTGAAGCGCCTTGAACACGATGGTCCAGCCGCGAGACTTGGGCAACGCACGCATGACCGCGGCGTGGTCGGCGGTGCGCGCGATCGCGTAGACCTGCCATCCCAGGTGCCTGCGCAGCCCCAGGGCGCGGCCGCACGCACGTGCGCCGTCGATCCTCGGAAGCGCCCGCTCCAGCGCATCACGGAGTGCTCGGTGCAACTCGAGCGCGGCTGCGGTCACGCGCGCGTTGGTGGCTTCGAACGTCGGGGGCCGCGATGGTGCCATGGGGGGGTCGGCAAGGATAGGTGTCGCCGGCGCCTCAGCGGCCGACGCCGAACATCGAAATGGGACGATTCCACGCGAGAGGCGGTGCGTTGCGTTCAGCGGCGTTCATGAACGGACCAATGTTCCTGCCTCAGGGGGCGAATGTGGTGTCCGCCACGGACACTTCGACTGGACGGCGGACGCAGTTGGTGCATCGTCCTGAGTCCTCCTTGACACGACTTCCGCGTGCCAAGCTTTCGTCCCTCCTCTGGTCCCCATCCATCTTCCTGTCCCTGTCCCACCCCTCGACATCATCGAGGTCACATCAAACTGAGGTCTTTGCCATGAACGCACTGTTGTCCCTTTGCTCCGCCGTCCCCTCGTTCGGCGCGCGGGCTGCCGCCCTGTGTGTTGCGACCACCGTTATTGCATCGACTGCGGAAGCCGCTGTTTCGTTCAACACGCAGTTCACCCGCTACGCAGACTCCTCCGGTCTCGGGAACATCCTGTACCAGTCTGTGGCCATTGGTGGCGACATCGACACGCCCATCACGGCCGCGACTCGTCCGAACGGTCAGTCGAACTGGGGCGCCAGCTTCGATGGCTACCTGTTTCAGTTTGGTCCGGGTGCGCTCTCGGGTGCATCCGATGCGCAGGCGATCGCATGGAACGAGGCCAACGCCAAGGGAACCTGGACGTTCACCTCGGGCGGCGTGACTCGAAGCCGCGATACGACCGGCTTCTACATGGTCGAGTCGGAGCGGACCTACCTCGAACTGACCGAGCAGTCGGCCAACCTCTGGTCGAGCATCCTCGCAAACA
>JBJOIF010000302.1:0-8022 GCA_046047335.1 Planctomycetota bacterium
CCGACATGTCGAGCTGGAACTGAAGGTAGGCACCGTTGTTCCCGTTGGCGGTGCCGCCTTGGATCGAGAACGAACCGCCCGCGGCGTCGCCGTTGAGGGCGTTGAGGTCCGAGCCACCGAACGACTGCGCCCAGGTGTACATCTCGACGCCGTTCGAGTTCACGAAGGTCTCCGACATGATGCCGCCGCCGATGGTCATGAAGCCGGAGCCTGCATCAGCGGCCTGCGGGAACGCGGTAGAGGTGTAGCCAAAGCCACTGACCGGCAACGCGTTGGAGTTGTTGTTCCAGTAGGCGACGAGCGCCGCGTGGCTTGAGCCCACGACCGTGGCCGCAAGCATGATCGCGATGGATCGAGTCTTCATTTGGGAATTCCTTGGGGAGAAGGAGGCGCTGGGGGGACGAACCCAGCCGGGAAGGGTGGACTGGCCGAGGGAGAGGCCGGTCTCATCTACGGAGACGAAAAGCAACCGATCCCCCCATCACGGGGGGATCGGTGAATGGTGTCAAGACTTGGTTCAGGCGATCCGCGTTCAGCGGCGGCGGCGGGCGGCGAGCCCAGCCACGCCCAGGAGGGCCAGCGCGCCCGGGCCCGGGACGCCGATGGCCGTGCCGAGCGAACCGATGTTCACGGGGTTGCCAGTGGTCGCGAACGTCACCTGCGTGCCGATCGTGCCGACCGTGCTGACGATGCCGGTGTCCGAGGCCAGATCGAAGTAGAAGCTGCTGCCGGTGGTGGCGGCGCCAAACGAGGCCCGGGCCGTGACCTCGGACTGGGAGGCGTTGAACAGCACCACACCGTCGCCACCCGAGCTGAAGCTGACGCCCGAGCCCGAGTAGTAGCCGATGTTGACGCCAGACAAGCCGCCCCAGAACGAGCGGAATCCAGCGACGTCACCCGCCGCGCCCTCCACGAAGATGACGGATTCGCCAGCACCGATGCTGGTGATCCCGCTCAGCAGGACGCTGTTCGCGAAGCTGTACGAGTTGTCATCCATCCGGTAGCCGGTGATGTCGACCGCGCTGGAGCCGTAGTTGGTGACCTCGAACCAGTCGGCGGTGCCGCCCGAGCCGGACGAGCTCATGGCCTCGGTGATGCGGAGCGAAGCGCTGGCCGACGAGGCGACGATCGCGATGGCGCCAACGGCGCACAGTGCCTGAATCTTCATGATGTGGAACTCCAAAGGGGAAGAAAGGGAAGGATGCCAACCGGAGGGAGCCGGGGCTTGGAAGTAGTAACGCAAAAACCCGGCCAAGCAACGTCAAGGCGGCGTTCAAAGCGCGTTCGGATCAGATCACGCCCGGCCTGAACACAATGACAACGAAACCTGAACACAATAGGGGGATCCTTCGACCGTCGGTTGGCGTCCTGTCGCCATGACTGCTTTCCTCAAGACGCGAAAGACCTCCACCATGCGCACGTTCATCGCCTCCATGGCCGCCGGTGTGGCCGCCTCCTCGGCCTGGGCCGGGTCGGACATCGTCATCAATGAGTTCAACGCCGTCCGCGACGACCGCTGGCTGGTGGCCGATGGCCTGACCGCCTCCACCGACGCCGATTCGTTCTTCGGCCGGGTGGCCGGCAACGGCGGCGACTGGATGGAACTGGTGGTCACCCGTGACCACGCCGACCTGCGCGGCTGGAAGCTCCAATGGGTGGTTGGCGGCCCACCAAGCACCACCGGCCTGCCGACCACCAACGGCCAGGAACTCTGGTTCCCCGATGGCTCCCTGGCGCAGGGCGAGATCACCTTCACGAACGCCGCGCAGTGGGCCGACGTCCGCGCGGGCACCATCATCACCATCACCCGGTTGGGCACCGCCCAGGGTGGGTTGGACACCGACACGAGCTTCGACCCGTGCAACGGCGACTGGTGGCTGAACGTCAACCTGTCCAGCACGGAATTGCTCTCCACCGAGTGGAACGTGGTCAGTGTTCCTGGCTTCCCCGACTTCACCACCGGCAACAAGCTGTACATCGACCACCAGCGGTGGTGGGTGCAGGTCCTGGACGCCAACGGCGAGATCGCCATCGGGCTGGTCGGCGAGGAATCCACGGCCGCCGGGGGCGGCTGGGCTGGATCCGGCCTCAGCAGCCGCGAGGTGGGCAAGCTCGAGGAAGAGCCCTCCCAGAACACCACGATCTTCTCCAATTACCAGGACGCCAACAACTCTACCTTCGGCGCCGCCAACACCTGGAAGAGCGATGACCCGGTGGACTTCGACTGCCGGCGTCGGCAGGTGATGGCCGCGCTCCGCGATCCGGTCCGCGCAGACGTCTGCGACGCCTGCAAGCCCATCGTGCTCAACGAGTCCAACGGGGTCGGCAGCGAGAACTTCCTGGGTGGTGGCACGCAGGAATTCGATGCCAATACCCCTCCCGGGCAGGCGTCGGACGCGTTCTTCGGCCGTCGCCTCGGCAACGGCGGCAACTGGTTCGAGCTGGTGGTCGTGAGCGACCACCTCGACATGCGCGGTTGGCGCCTCGACTGGACCGAGACCGGCGCTTCTGGCTCCATCCAGCTCAGCTCCAACGCCTTCTGGTCGGACCTGCGCGCGGGAACCATCGTGACGTTCATCGAGGACACCACCGCCGAGGGCGGCTTGGACACGGATCTCTCGTGGAACGGCACGACCGACACGTGGGTGAACGTCAACACGTTCGATGGCGCGTTGGTCTCGGGCACCACGTCCACCAAGCCGGACCACGAGTCCGGCGAGTTCACCACCTCGAACGACCGCTGGACCCTGGTCATCCGCGACGCTCAAGGCGCGCTGATGATGGGCCCGATGGGCGAAGGTTCGCTGGCCTACAACGGTGGCAAGATCAACGCTGAGGACGTGTGCCGGCTCCGTGAGGATCCCCGCGCCAACACCGACGCCACGGCGTGGTACGACGACTCCGGCGACTCAAGCACCTTCGGCGCCGCCAACACCTGGAAGTCGTGCCCCGGTACCGAAGTGGTCGCCCAGTCCATGGCCATCCTGCTGGCGTCCGCCTGCGAGTGGCCCGGCACGCCTGGCAACCCGGCCGACCTGAACGGCGACGGCAGCGTCGACGGCGTCGACCTCGGCATCCTGCTCGGCAACTGGGGCGGTGGCGGCCCGGCCGACCTGAGCGGCGACGGCACGGTCGACGGCGTCGACTTGGGCATCCTGCTCGGCAACTGGGGCTGATGCTCCTTCCCATCACACCCATCCTGAACATGAACACTCCACGGCACGATTCCTCCGCCCGCGCCTTCACCATCGTGGAGTTGATGGTGACCGTCTCGATCATTGCCCTCCTCATCGGGCTCCTGCTGCCCGGGCTCGGCATGGTGCGTGCCACCGCGCGCGCCACCAAGAGCCAGTCGAACCTGCGTCAATGGGGCGTCGGCACGATTGCGTGGGCCGGCATGAACGAGGAGCGTCTGCCCTGGGAAGGCCTGAAGGACGGCAGCCAGATGCAGTCGAACCTGATGGTTCCGTCCTACTGGGCAAACGCGGTGCCTCCGATGGTTGGCCAGGAGGCGTATCGCGACATCTCCGAGCGCGCGTTCCAGGAGCAGCGCAACATCCCCGCGTGGGACAACGAGGACTCGATCTTCATCGATCCCTCGGCGAACCCAGAGAACCAGGACCCTTGGGGCTTTGGCCAGCCCGGCTCGGGAGGCATCCGTCGCCAGTTCTATTTCAACTACGTGCCGAACAGCCAGCTCAACAACACGCTCCTCAAGGATGCCAACCTCTCCGACTACTCACCGGAGGCGGCCATGCGGCTGGCGAACATCGCGTTCGCCGACCGCACCATCCTGATGCTGGAGATGCGCGCCAACCGCGCGGAGTTGCCGGTGTCCGATCCACACTATGGGCGTGACCTCTCCCGCCACCGCACCGACTGGAAGCGGTACGCGGCCCGGCACTTCAAGGGAGGCCACATGCTGTACGCCGACGGCCACGTCGGCTGGGTGCTCAACGAGGAGGCCACCACCAACTCGCAGGGCAACCGGGACCCATCCTTCGTGGGCGGTGATTGGAACACCAACAAGCTCATCTGGGATCCGATCGGCCCCGCGACCGACGATTGACGGGCAAACCGGTCCCTCGCACGACCTGAACGCTTTCGCGACGGCGCCCTCACTGGGCGCCGTCGTTCATTTCATCCACACATGCGGCGAATCGCTTCCTCACGTCGGCTTGCTGCGCTCCTTGCACGGTGCGTCGATGCTTCGCGCCGTCTCCCGGGGGTTCGGGAGGCGTTGACCGATTCCGAAGAACCGATCCACGGAGCACAGCCATGCGAACCATCGTCACTGCCGCGCTCGCGGCCGCCACGCTCACCTCGGCAACCTGGGCGGGCGGCTCAAAGACCGGCCTGCGCCTGCACCTGCTGCACACCAACGACACCGAGAGCAAGCTGCTCTATCCGTCGTCGAGCCAGTCTGGCTTCGGCGGCGCGGCGCGCTTCAAGACCAAGGTCGACGAACTCCGCGCCTCGGCGTCCGCCTCAGGCGCGTCGACGGTGATGGTGTCGAGCGGGGATAACTTCCTGGCTGGGCCCGAGTTCAACGCGAGCCTCAGCCTGCCTGCGGGCGAGCGCTTCTACGACGCCGTGGCACTGCAGGCGATCGGCTATGACGCCATCTGCATCGGCAACCATGACTTCGACTTCGGCCCGGCAGTGCTGGCGCAGTTGGTGGAAGGCTTCACCGACGGCACGCCCTTCCTGTCGTCCAACCTCGACTTCTCGCCCGAGCCGTCGCTGCAGACGCTGGTGACCGCGGGCCGCATCGCCAAGCGCACGACGGTGGTCCGCGATGGCGTCACCATCGGGTTTGTGGGCGCCACCACTCCGGACCTGTCGTTCATCAGTTCGCCGGGCGACGTGGGCATTTCGTCCGATGTGCTCGGTGCCATCCAGGCCGAGGTGGATGCGCTGCTCGCCACCGGCGTGAACCACATCGTGGTCATGACGCACCTGCAGGGCATCGGCGTGGAGCGTTCGCTCGCGCAGAGCCTGCGCGGCGTGGACATCATCGTGGCCGGTGGCGGCGATGAGCTGCTCTGGAACGAGGGCCAGCTGCTGGTGCCGGACGACGCCATCGATGCAAACAGCGATGGCGTGCCCGACATCCGGTACGGCGCCTACCCCCTGTGGGAGACCGATGCCGATGGCCGAAACGTGCCGATCGTGACCACCCGCGGCGACTATCGCTACGTGGGCCGGCTCATGGTGGAGTTCAACGCCGATGGCGAGGTTTCCGCCATCGACCCCGCCAGCGGGCCAGTCCGTGTGGCCAGCACCGCCCAGCCCGATGGCGTGATCGAAGATCCGGTGGTGAAGGCCGCCGTGACCGACCCAGTGGCAGCGTCCATCGCCGGTCTGGCGGCGAACATCATCGCCACCAGCGAGGTGGCGCTGGACGGTCGCACCTCGGTGCTTCGCACCGTCGAGACCAACGAGGGCAACCTCTGCGCCGACAGCCTGCTGTGGAACGCGCGGCTCCTTGCTCCTGGCGAGGGCCTTCCCGCACCGGTGGTGGCGTTCCAGAACGCCGGCGGCATCCGCAACAACTCAATCCTTCCCGCAGGCAACTTCACCGAGCTGAACACCTTCCAGTTCTTGCCGTTCTCGAACTTCGTGTCGGTGGTGCCCCAACTTCCGGTGACCACGTTCAAGGCGCTCCTCGAGAACGCCGTGAGCCGAGTGCCGGTGGCAAACGGCCGGTTCGCGCAGGTGGCGGGCTTCCGCTTCACCTACACGCTTGCCGGCAACCCCGGGTCGCGGGTGCTGGATGTCGTGCTTGATGACGGCACCGTCCTGGTGAAGGGCGGAACGGTGGTGGATCCGAAGCGGACGATCTCCGCGGCGACGATCGACTTCCTCTGCCGTGGCGGTGACGAGTACCCGCTGCAGGGCTTGTTCTTCCGCACGCTCGGCGTGAGCTACCAGCAGGCCCTCGCGAACTTCGTGGTCGCCAAGAGCGGCCTCGCCGGCTCGATCGAGGCCATGGCGTATCCGGAGGGTGGCGAGGGCCGCATCACGCGGTTCACGCCGAACCCAGCCTTCCCCGCCGACATCAACGGCGATGGCACCGTCAACGGGCTGGACCTGGGGTACGTGTTCGGTGACTGGAACACAGCCGCCACGCGCTCGGACGTCAACGCGGACGGCGTGGTCGATGGCCGTGACCTTGGCTTGATCCTCGCCAACTGGGGCTGATGCCCCTCAGGACGTGCAGCGAAGCCTGCATGCAACGGCGGCGCCGGCGCTCACTTGGGCGCCGGCGCCGTCACCTTGATCTTGCCGTTCATCATCCGCCAGTGGCCGGGATAGGTGCACACGTAGGGGTACGTGCCAGTCTTGGTGGGCACCACCCAGTGCACGCGGCCACTGGCGCCGGGATCGACCAGGCCCATCGCCGCCAGCACCGACGGAAGGTCGGGTACGAACTGCCGAGCCTTTCCTGCGGCGGTCTCGCCCATCTTGTCACCGGCCACGCCCACCTCGGGCATCTTGCCGGGCGCCACGATGAGCAGGTTGTGCTGCATGGTGTCTGGGTTCTCGAGGATGAACTCGAGCACCTCGCCGGGCGCGGCCTTCACGTCGGTGACGTCGTACTTCATGGCGCCCGGGATGGCCTTCAGCCGGATGGTGCGCACCACGGTGCCTCGCCATGCCTCTGGACGCGCCGCTTCGGGCATCGCCGCGATCGTCCGCAATGCCGCCAACCGAAGCGGGCTGGCTGGATCGCTCGCCGCCGTGGCCAGGCGAGCGAGCGTCGCAGGATCCACCGCGACTTCGGCAGCCATTGAGACGAGCAGGTCGTCGAGGTCGCGCGTGGCACCGCACGTCCCGGCGCAGGCGACGATGGCGTCGATCACCGCCGAGTGCGCCGGTCCGGCGCCGCGCAGTGCGTCGGCCGCGGCCCGTCGGCGATCCGGGGGAACACCGTTCTCGGCCAGCATCCGCTTGGCTGCTTCGGGATCGGCGGTTGGATCCTTGGCGATCAGTCCAGCCAGGTCGCCGGGGGCGATGGGGGGAATCAGGCGAGCGGGCGGCGCGTCCATCCAGGCAGCGGCCAGCAGCATGGCAGTCCAATTGACCATTGCCGGAAGGTACCCAACCCCATCACTTGGGCGCCGCGCCCGGCCGGACCTCCCAGATCGTGGTCGTGCCGCTCACTTCGTTGCACACCACCAGGAGCGGTTGGCCGTTGGGGCTTTGCGATGCGGGCACGAACAGCAGGCCTTCGGGCGCGAGGTCGCCTGCTGCGGCAAGCGCCTTGGCCGGATCGACCGCGGCGTCGCGTCGCACGGCGAAGTCGACGAGCGAAGGTGCGGCGGGATCGGTCACGTCCCAGGTCACCACGCCGCCCGGGCGCTCGAGTCCACAGAACAGCAGGCGGCGTCCGTGCGCCTCCCCAAGCGCGAGCCCTTCGGGCTCGGGGCCCTTGGTGGGGCTACGGCGATCAGCACTCGACCCGCGCGTGCTGTCGGCGTTGTGCAGCGCAGGGGCGCGGGCCGCGATCCGCCGCTCCACCTGGTCGCCGGAATCCCACACCTTGCCAATGGATCCATTGGCGGTCGACCAGATGGTCACGCCGCGACCACCGAAGCCCACCAAGCGCTCCACCAGGCCATCGCCGTTGGCATCGCTGGCTGGCAGGCTGATGTTCATCCGTCCGAGGTTGCCGGGCTCGGCGATCGCGCCCATGCCCATGCGGGAATCCGTCGGGTGCTTGGCGGGAAAGCGTGCCGGGTCGAGCTTCGCGTCCGCCACGCGGACCGCCTCGCTCCATTCACCCAGTTCACGCACCTCGCCCTCGTTGGCCGTGGCCATGTAGGTGGTGCCACCGTGGGTCCAACACACCACGGCATCCGGTTGCCGCAGCCCATACACGGGCCATGGGCGGATGTCGATGCCGGCGTCCTTGTCGCTCGCGTCGAGGCCACTGCGCGAGTAGTCCTTGAGCCCCAGGCCGACCACCTTGGTGACCGTGGCGGAGGCGATGTCCACGATCGCCATCGCGTTGATCTC
>JBJOIF010000303.1:0-2590 GCA_046047335.1 Planctomycetota bacterium
CGCGGGAGGGCGCTGCGCGGGGGCTGCGGAGCGCGTGGTGAGTGGAGCGGTAACCAACTAGCGATCGTGCGGTAACGCGGCGGGCGCTCCGTCTTGAGGATTGAGGGGTCAAGCACTCCAACCTCAAGACAGGAGACCCCAATGACCGAGCCGCGTTTCGAGAAGCCCGTCAGCGATCTGCGCCGCCGCATGTTGCAGGACATGACGAACCGCAACTTCAGCGACAAGACCAAGCACGACTATATCAAGCACGTCGAGACGCTGGCGAAGTTTATCGGCCGATCCCCCGACACGGTTACCAGTGATGATCTGAGGCGCTTTCAGGCCGAGGAGATCGCACGCGGCGCGCGGCCGCCGAAGATGAACAGCCAGGCTTCCGCACTGCGCTTCTTCCTCACTGTCACCTGCGGCCGGGCTGAACTCGCCCATCAGCTGGCACGCACGCACTATCCCAAGAAGCTGCCGCGCGTCCTATCCCCCGATGATGTCGCCCGCCTGCTCGAGGCGGCGCCAGGGCCCGGTCTCAAGTACAAGGCCGCGCTCAGCGTGGCCTACGGTGCCGGGCTTCGCGGTGGCGAGGTGGTGATGCTGCGCGTCGGCGATATCGACAGCAAGCGCATGCTGATCCGCGTTGAGATGGGCAAGGGGCGTAAGGATCGGCACGCGATGCTGTCTCCGCAGCTGTTGGAGCTGCTCAGAGCTTGGTGGCTGCAGGCGCGTCCGCAAGGCTGGCTGTTCCCAGGCCGCGATCCCGTGCAGCCGATGACCGTGCGCCAGTTGAACCGCGCCTGCCACATGGCCGCTGGCGCCGCCGGGCTCGGCTCCTGGGTGTCGCCGCACACGCTGCGGCACTCCTTCGCCACGCATCTGCTGGAGAGCCATACCGACGTGCGCGTGATCCAGGTTCTGCTCGGACATGCGAAGCTCGACACGACGGCGCGCTACGCCCACGTCGCCACCAACCTGCTGCGCACTGTTGCGAGTCCGCTCGATCGCCTGATGTCGCCTACGGAGGCGCCGCCGAGATAGCCGGCGGCGATGGCCCGTCCAGCGCTGGAGGTCGCGGACATCTTCCGCGACCACGGTCCCGCGTGGCGTGAGGCCAACCGCGGCCACGTCAGCCTTGGGCAACTGAAGGTGATGAGCGCCGTCGAGAGCTGCCGCACGGTAGCCCTCGGAGGTCACGTCGCGCGCTGCGAGAACGACGCCTGCGGGCACACGACGATCGCCTACAACTCCTGCCGCAACCGCCACTGCCCGAAGTGCCAGGGAGCCGCGGCCCGGGAGTGGATGGAGGAGCGCGAGGCCGAGCTTCTCCCTGTGCCCTACTTCCACATCGTGTTCACGCTGCCAGCCCCGATCGGGGATGTCGCCCACCAGAACAAGGCCGTCGTTTATGACCTCCTGTTCAAGGCCTCGGCCGAGACGCTCACCACCATCGCCGCCGATCCCAAGCACCTGGGTGCGCGGATCGCGATCACCTCGGTGCTCCACACCTGGGGAAGCGCCATGACGCATCATCCGCACGTGCACATGATCGTCCCCGGCGGTGGCATCGCACTCGACGGCAAGAGCTGGATCGCGCGCAAGCCCGGCTTCTTCCTGCCCGTTCTGGTGCTCTCCAAGCTGTTCCGGAGATTGATGATCGAGAAGCTAATCGACGTCCATGAGGCAGGGAGGCTGAGGTTCCACGGCGAGCAAGCGGGCCTCGCCGATCGCGATGCGTTCAAGGCCTTCCTGGCCCCGTTGTGCAAGACCCGCTGGTTCGTTTACGCCAAGCGCCCGTTCGCGGGGCCCAGGGCCGTGCTCGCCTATCTGTCTCGCTACACCCACCGCGTCGCCATCTCGAACCGGCGTCTCATCTCGGCGGACGAGAGGAGCGTCACCTTCAAGGTCAAGGACTACCGCATCGAGGGGCCCGGCCGGTACAAGACCATGACGCTCGATACCAGAGAGTTCATCCGACGCTTCCTGCTGCACGTGCTGCCCAAGGGCTTCCATCGCATCCGCCACTACGGCCTCCTCGCCGGCGGCGTGAAAGCGGAGAACCTCGCCAAGATGCGTGAGCTGCTGGACGTCGTGCCGGCATCCCCGCCAGATCCGCATGCAGCCAACGCCTCCGATACGGCCGATGTTCTGCCTGCGCCATGCCCGTGTTGCGGGGGACGCATGCGCATCATCGAGGTCTTCGAGGCCGGCTGCGAACCGCGCCACCGGGCAGCACCGAACATCGTCAGGATCGATACATCATGAGCCCGGTGTCGGCCTGCTGCTCCTGCTCACGTCGTCGGTGGCGCTGGCCCCAGCCCGGCCGTGGTCGCGTTCGTCCCGGTCAATGCCAGACGCGTCCTCAGCACCAGCAACCGACGCCCTCAACCGGCTTGAGCGACCCGTATGCACCTCATCACGCCTCGGTCCGACCGGGCGCTTGCAGGTTCGGATCGGATCACCACCCTATCTCGCCGACGCGGACAACCCCAAAATCCCCATAGCGCCCGCGGCGCCACCGGCGATCAGCCTCTCGCGGGTTCCTTCCCTGGAGGCTTTCCGACGACGGCCTCCACGCAAGTGGCAACCGCCATCACCTGGC
>JBJOIF010000304.1:0-4259 GCA_046047335.1 Planctomycetota bacterium
TTCCGATCTTGGCGGCTGGCCAGCCCCTGGGAATGATCGCGTTCGCGATCGTGCTGGGGGTGGCGCTGTCGCTCGGCGGTGCGGGTGCGGAGCCGGCGATCCGCCTGCTGGCCTCGCTGAACGATGCGCTCCTGCGCGCCGTCGGCTGGGTGATGTGGATCGTGCCGGTGGGTGCGTTCCTCCTAGTGGCCTCAAGCGTCGGCCGGGTCGGCCTCGGCGAACTGCTTGGCGTGCTCGGCCTCTACATGGCCGTGGTGGTCGGCGGGCTCGCGATCCACATGTTCGTGGTGCTCCCTGCGGCACAGTTCGTGCTGGGCGGGGGGAACCCGTATCGGTTCATGTGGCAGATGCGTGAGGCCCTGGCCACCGCCTTCGCCACCGCGAGTTCGAGCGCCACGCTGCCCGTCACAATGCGCGTGGCCGAGACCGAGGGCGGCTGCTCGCGGCGCGCGACGCGGTTCTGCGTTCCGCTCGGGTCGACCCTCAACATGGACGGCACGGCGCTCTACGAGGCCGTGGCCGTGGTGTTCCTGTTCCAGCTGTACGGCGTGGAGCTCTCGATGGGTGAACTCGCCGTGGTGGTGGCCACGGCCACACTGGCCGCGGTCGGCGCGGCAGGGATCCCGAGCGCGGGGCTCGTGACCATGGTGATCGTCATCACCGCCGTGAACGCATCGCTCGGTGCCGAGCGCCTGCCCGTGGGGGCCATGGGCATCGTGATCGGTGTGGACCGGCTGCTCGACATGTGCCGCACGACGGTGAACGTCTGGGGCGACTCGGGCGCGGCGCGCATCATGACGCGCATCGCGCCGGACTGAAAATGGTCCCGTTCCTCCCGTTCCAATTTCCGGAGGAAATTGGAACGGGAGGAACGGGACCTATTTACCCGATCATCGTCACGCGCATCCCGCAGTCCTCGATCTGCTGCGGATCCACCGGGCCGGGGGCGTCGATCATCAGGTCGCCACCGGACTGCGTCTTGGGGAACGCGATCACGTCGCGGATGTTCTCGGTGCCGACGAGGTGCATCACCAGCCGGTCCAGGCCGAACGCGATGCCACCGTGCGGCGGCGCGCCGTGGCGGAGGGCGCCGAGCAGGAACCCGAACTTGAGCTCCGCATCCTCCTGGGTCAGCCCGATGAGCTTGAAGACCTTCTCCTGCACGTCCATGCGGTGGATTCGGATGGAGCCGCCGGCGATCTCGCTGCCGTTGACCACGAGGTCGTAGCCGGCGCTCAGGCACGCGCCCGGGTCGCTCTCGAGGAGGCCGAACTGGTCGGGATTCGGGCTCGTGAACGGGTGGTGCATCGCCACCCAGCGCTTGCCCTCGTCGTCCCAGTCGAACATCGGGAAGTCGACGACCCAGAGGAACCTCCACTCCTTCTCGTCCACCAGCCCGAGGTCGCGCCCGACTTTCAGGCGCAGTTCGCCCAGTGCCTTGGTGGCGGTGTCCCAGTGATCGGCGACGATGAGCACGCTGTCGCCTGGCTCGAGCCCCAGCCGCGCCACGAGTGCGTCCCTGAACGGCTCCAAGTGCTTTGCCACGCCGGTATCGAAGCCGTTGGCGGTGAACTTGGCCACAGCCACGCCGCCGGTCCGGAACTGCTTGACGAACTCGGTGTAGCCGTCGGTCATCTTGCGCGTGAGCGTGTCGGCGCCGCGGGGAACGCGGATCGCCTTCACGCAGCCCGGGCGTCCCGCACGGCTCTTGGCGAGCGCCTGCTGGAACACCTGGAACTCGCTGGTCTTCACGATGTCGGAGATGTCGCGGATCTCCAGCGGGTTGCGCAGGTCGGGGCGGTCGATGCCGAAGCGGTCCATCGCCTCCTGCCACGTCATGCGCGGGATCTCACCGATGTCGCGGCCGAGCACGGCCTGCCACACGGCGCGCGCGAAGCCGCCCATCATGGCCATCACGTCCTCGCGGTCGACGAAGCTCATCTCCAGGTCGATTTGGCTGAACTCCGCCTGCCGGTCGGCGCGCGGATCTTCGTCGCGCAGGCACTTGCAGATCTGGATGTAGCGATCGAAGCCAGCCACCATCAGGATCTGCTTGAAGAGCTGCGGGCTCTGGGGCAGGGCGTACCACATGCCCTGGTGCAGCCGTGCCGGCACGATGAAGTCGCGTGCGCCCTCGGGCGTGCTCTTGATGAGCAGCGGAGTTTCGATCTCGGCGAAGCCATACTGCGCGAAGTAGTCGCGGGCGAGCTTCGTGACCGCGCTGCGCGTGCGCAGGATGTGCTGCATGCGCGGCCGGCGCAGGTCGATGTAGCGGTACTTGAGGCGGACCTCCTCGCCGATCCGCTCGGCCTCGTGCTCATCGGGAAGGATCGGCGGGTTCTCCGCCTTGTTGAAGACCTCGAGCTCCTCCGCCACCAGCTCGACCTCGCCGGTGGCGAGCTTCGGGTTGGCGTCGCCAGCGCGCTTGCGCAGCGTCCCACGGACGCCGATCACGTCCTCGCGGCGCAGCGCGCGTGCCTTCTGCACGACCTCGGGGTGCCCGGCCTCGAGGTCGAACACCACCTGGCACAGGCCATCGCGGTCGCGCAGGTCGATGAACAGCAGTCCGCGACCCTGGTCGCGATAGGTGTTGACCCATCCGTTGAGGGCGACCGTGGCGCCGGCGTCGGAGAGGCGTGGCTGACCGCAGGTATGCGTGCGCTTGATCATCGGGCCGCAGAGGATACGGAACGCCCCGGGCCGCGCCGTTCCGGCCCGAAAGTGCCGTGGTCGCTATTTTCCCGGCGTGCGCACCGTCCTCATCACCGCGTTCGAGCCTTCGGGCGACGCCCATGCGGCGCCTCTCGTGCGGGCGCTGCGCGCCGCGCGACCGGACATCCGTGTGATCGGGTGGGGCGGTCCCCGGATGCGCGATGCCGGCTGCGAATTGGTCGGCGAGACCGCGCGCGACGGCGCCATGACGCTGGTGGGCCTGGGCAAGATCCTCGAGGTGCGGCGGATCGTCCGCGACATCCGGTCGTGGGTCGCTTCCAACCCGGTGGACGTGCACGTCCCCGTCGACAGTCCGGCCGCCAATTGGCACATCGCCTCGTGGATGAAGCGCCACGGTCGCGGCGCGGCGGGCGGCTCGCGCGTCGTCAACCTCGTGGCCCCGCAGCTGTGGGCGTGGGCGCCATGGCGCATCCGCAAGTGGCGGCGCACGAGCGATGCCATCCTGTGCCTCCTGCCGTTCGAGGAGGAGTGGTTCCGGTCCCGGGGCGTGCGAGCGCACTTCGTGGGGCATCCCGTGCTGGCGCACTCGGTCGACCCCGCCGCACTGGCGCGCGCCGCCGCGCTTCCCGGCGGGGCCCAGCGCCTGCTCCTCCTTCCCGGAAGCCGGTCGTCCGAGGTGCGCGCGAACATGCCCCGCATGCTCGAGGCGTTCCGCACGCTCTCGGCGGACCGTCCTGGGCTCGTCGGCTTGGTGATGGCCGCGAATGAGGCGCTCGTCCCGTTGGTGCGCGACGCCGCGCACGGCGCCGCGTGGCCCACCAACCTGGCGGTGGCGCACGGCGATCCGGACGCCGCGATCGCGTGGTGCGACTGCGCGCTCAACGTGAGTGGCACCGTGAGCCTCGACCTGACCCACCAGCGCAAGCCGATGGTGGCCGTCTACTGGGTGGGCTGGTTCCGGGCGCTGGCGTCGCGATTCATCCTCACCATGCCCGATCGCCTTCTGCCGAACATCGTGGCGGGGCGGCGCATCGTGCCCGAGTTCGTGCCGTGCGCCGGCGGGGTGGGGCCGGTGGTGCGGGCCGTCGGGCCGCTTCTGGACGATCCCGCCGCGCGCGCCCGGACCGCGCGCGACCTGGAGGCCGTGGCACGCCGCTTCCAAGGACACGACCCCGGCCGCGAGGCGGCCGAGGTCGTGCTTGGGTTCCTGGATTCCTGAGGCCGGGCTGGACGCCCGGCTTGGGTCACTCCACCGGCTCGAAGCTGAACGTCTGGCCGCCGATGACGCCCTCGAGCATCAGGCCGCCGCCGTCGAAGGTGAGCACCATGACGCCGTCCTTGTAGTTGTTGGCCGCGCTGGCGCTGGCGTTGCCCGCGGTGGCGCTGCCGCCCGCCTGGAACGCCGTCTCGCCGCGCTTGAAGCGGTCGAACGCGGCCTTGTCCTCGAAGAAGATCACCTCGGAGAACGACTGGCCGCCGATCTGCGCGCCGATCGTGCCGCCGCCCGCGTCGCTGCGCGCGACGAGCGAACCGCCCTCGTAGACGAGACCCTTGCCGGAGAAGCCGCCGACGACGAAGCCGCCCTT
>JBJOIF010000305.1:0-5136 GCA_046047335.1 Planctomycetota bacterium
CGCAAGCAGCAGCATCGCCGCGACCGCCGGCTCGATGAGTTCCATGTGGCGGCGGGTCCACGAGGCATCGTCGGGCAGCTCGTGTTCGTTCGCGTCGCTCACGTGGGGCGAAGGATAACGCTGGCCGTGGCTGCGGCTCCGGTACGATGGAGTCCATGGATGGCGTTGACCTCCGCTTCCCGGCACCGACCCCGAGCGACCTCGGCGACCGTGAGGTCCCGCGCGAGGGAGACCGTCTCGAAGGCGTCCGCGTGGCGCTGATGGTGACTGGGGGGATCGCCGCGTTCAAGGCGCCGCTCGTGGCACGTGCGCTTCGTCGGCAGGGTGCCGAAGTCACGGCCTTTGCCACCACCGAGGCCTTGCGCTACGTCACCCGCGACACCCTGGAGTGGTCGACCGCGCGCCCGGTGGTCGTGGAGCTGTCCGCCAACGCCGAGCACCTGTCCGATTCCTGCCCGTTCGATGCGTACCTGGTGGCGCCCGCCACCTACAGCGTGATCGGGAAGATTGCGCACGGCATCGCCGACACGCCCGTGACCGCCACGCTCGCGTCCGGCATCGGTCGAATGGAGCGGGGCACGGCCGCGGTCCTGCTGGCGCCCACCATGCACGGATCGATGCACACCTCGATCCTGGAATCGAACCTGCGTCTCCTCGCCGGGATCGGCTGCACGGTCATTCCGCCCCGCGATGCGTACGGCAAGCACAACCTGCCCGACGAGTCCGAGCTCGTGGAGGCATGCATCGGTGCGGTCCAGGCCCTGCGGGCGCGGCCGGGAAGTGCTCAGGCGGTCTCGCCGCGGCCCCAGTAGCGCACGACGAACGCGCCGGCGGTGATGCCGCACAGCAGGCTCATCGCGGTGGCCCACTTGTCCCACGGCAGCGGCTGGTGCCACGCGCTCAGGCGAACCCACGGGTTCCATCCGATCGCCAGTGCGGCGAAGATCGCGGCCCAGAGCGCATTGCTCGCGCGGATGCTGAGCGCACAGGCGAAGAGGAACACGCCGAAGAGCGCGGCCTGCGCCCACACCACAAACGCGGCATCGTTCACGATGCCCGCCCCGCGCAGGAGCAGGTAGAGCGAGGCGATCAGGACCGCGAGCAGGACGGGTCGGGACATGAAGGGGAGATCGGCCATCGCCCCCAAGGTTCCGCAGAAAGTCATGCCCCGGGCCGTGCGGGAGGGCCGTCGCCGTCGGCCAAGGCGCCAGGGCCCGTCCGGCCGAGGCGTACACTCGGTTGGTCATGGACGCAGGACGCGCACGCATCGCCGAGCTGGCGGCCGCGGCCCGGCGGCTGCCGGTTGCCGAGCGCCGCGCGTTCCTCGATGGGTTTCGTCTCGATCCGGACGTTCGCCAGCAGGTGGACGCCGCCCTCCGTCAGGAGGCGACGGTGGCGTGGTCCGGGACGGAGCCACCGGGCCCGGATGCCCCGGGTCCCGCTCCCGCGACGGTCGCTTCCGCCGCCCTCGATCCATCGTCCTCCCCGGAGGCGGTGGCGCGGTCCATGGATCCGCTGCTCGGGCGGACCCTAGGAGCGGTGCACGTGGAGCGGATCATCGGCTCCGGCGGCATGGGACGCGTGTATCTGGGGACCGACGCATCGAGCGGTGACCGCGTCGCGCTCAAGGTGCTCCTGCGGACGCAGCAGGACGAGGCCACGCGCCGGCGCTTCGAGCGTGAGGGACGGCTTCTCGAGAGGCTTCGGCACCCGGGCATTGCGGCGGTCCTCCGCACCGGCGTTGAGCGCGACGGGGACCTCGACATCCCGTACATCGTGATGGAGTACGTCGACGGGGTGCAGCACCTCGCCGACCACGTGTTCCGCGAGCGGCTGGGCATGCGCGAGACCGTGCAGGTGTTCCTGCAGGCGTGCGATGCCGTGGCGCACGCGCATGCCGAGGGATACGTGCACCGGGACATCAAGCCGCAGAACCTGCTGGTCGACCGGCACGGGCGCGTCAAGGTGATCGACTTCGGCGTGGCGCGCGCCGTCACCGCGGATCCGGCGGTCAACACCATCCGCACGGAGACCGGGCAGATCGTCGGCACCATGCAGTACATGAGCCCGGAGCAGTTCCTGGCCGATCCTCGGATGATCGACGCGCGCACCGACGTCTACGCGCTCGGTGCGGTCCTCTACGAACTACTGACCGGCGTGCAGCCGCATGACCTCCGCGGGCTTCCGGTGCACGAGGCATCCCGCACGGTGTGCGAGACCGACCCGGCCGACGTGCGCGAGTGCAACCCGCGCATCGATGACGGCCTGGCCCAGGTGGTGATGGATGCGGTGGCTCGTGCCAAGGACCGTCGCCCCGACGACGCGCGCGCGCTGGGCCTTCGCCTGCGTGGATGGTTGGCCGCTGGAGGCACGACCAGTGGGCAGGGTGGCGCCGCGGGTCCCACGCACGGCGTGCCGGCCGCCGGGTCCGTTCGGATGCCGCCGACCTCGGCGCGTGACCACGGCGCCGCCACGCGGTCCGTCGCGGGTCCCGCGCCGGTGCACGGGCGCGGGGGCGGCTGGTGGTGGCTCGTCGCACTCGGTGTGCTGGTGGTGGCGGCCATGCTGATCGCCTTCGGCGTGGTGCGTCCGGCCGACGTCCTTGGCAGGATGCGCGGGGCCCCGGTGGGGGATGCCCCGGCGGGGGACCGGCCGTCGACACGCGCGCCATCGGGCGCCACCCCGGCCGCAGCGGCGCCGCGGGTCGTCGAACTTCGGGTGATGAGCGCCCCGGCGGGAGCGTCGGTGACCGTGGACGGGGAGCCCCGCGGCGTGACCCCGGCCGTGGTGCTCGTGCCGGACGCCGCGTCGGTCCATCGCGTGGCGGTGGAACATGCCGGCTGGGGTTCGTGGACCGGATCCTGGCGTTCGGCCGACGCTCCGCTGATCGTGGCCAACCTTGATCCGCCCGGGTCGTACACCGGACCGTTGCCGCGCGTGGCGATGCTCGTGGTGAAGCCGCTCCCGGCAGGCAGCACGCTGCGGTTGGTGTCCCCGGCGCAGATGACGCTCGGGGCTGGGACCTGGGGCGTTCCGGTCCAACTCGCTCCGGACGGGGCTCGGTGGTCCGATGCCGAGCTGGTGCTGGAGGCCGCGGACCGCGATGGTCGCCCCGCACCGATCCGGGCCGGCGCCCGGTCCGGGGTCGGGCGGGTCATCGTTCCCGTCGGTGCCTCGGGGTCGGGCGCCCCCGTCGAGGTGTCGGTCGGCCGCCCGTGACTGGCGGGCGCGCCGCGTTCAGCCGCCCGGCCGCATGGTCTTGGACATGTTGAAGATCGGCAGGAGCATGGCGGCGGCGATCCCGCCCACCACGGCGCCCATGCCGACGATCATGATCGGCTCCACGAGGCTGGTGGTCGACTTCACCGCGATATCAAGGTCGTCCTCGGCGGCGGCTGCGGCGTGCTCGAGTACCTCCGCCAGTCGGCCGGACTTTTCGCCGCTGGCCACCATCGCGACCACGTTGCGCGGCACGAAGCTGTACTCGCGGAAGGTGGGGGCGATGTCGCCGCCCTTGGCGATGCGGTCCTCGAGCGCCGTCCACAGCTTGGTGTAGTGCACGTTCCCGGTGACGTCCCGGCAGATGCGGACCACGTCCACGAGCGGCACGCCGGCGGCCAGGAGGGTCGACATGGTGCTGGAGAACCGCACCAGATAGAGGCACCGGAACATGTGGCCGAGCACCGGCATGCGCAGCTTCATCGTGTCCACCGCCACGCGGCCCGTCTCGGTTCGGACCCACCACCATGCGCCGCCGGCGATCGCGAGCAGTGCGGGGACGTAGATCGCCCAGCCGGTCTTCAGGAACCCGCTGAGCCACACCAGCGCCTTGGTCGGTGCCGGGAGCCGATCGCCTTGTGCGCGGAAGAGCGGCCCGAACTTGGGCAGCACGAACACCATGATCACCGCCACCGCGATCACCGCCACCGTCAGCATGATCGCCGGGTACATCATGGCGCCACGGATCTGCTTGGCGGTCTTGCGCCCCTTGGCAAGGTCCTTCGCGACGCGCGTCAGCATCTCATCGAGTTTTCCCGAGGCCTCGGCGGCCCGCATGAGCGACACCAGCACCGCGGGGAACACGCGCGGATGACGGGCCAGCACGGCGCTGAAGTCCTCGCCCTCGCATACGTCGGCGCGGATCAGCCGAACGAACTCGCCGACCTCCTTCTTGGCGGCTTGGTCGGCGAAGGTGTCGAGGGCCTCCGCAAGCGGCACGCCGGTGCGGAGCATGATGGAGAGCTGCTGGCAGAAGGCCACCACGTCGTCCTTGCCCATGGACGACGCCAGCCGGCGACGGAGCCGTGCGGGGTTGGCCTCCGCGCCGACGGGAGCATCGCGGTCGCCGAGCTCCACCGACAGGATGGCCAGGCCCTGGCGGCGCAGCTCATGCACGGCGCCAGCGTGGTCCGTGGCCTCCACGACGCCGCGCACCACTTCGCCACCTTCGGCGCGCTTGGCGCGATAGGTGAACTTCCGGGCTCCGGTCTCGGCCAGTGGTTCAGCGACGGCAGGCACCGTGGATCTCCTCGATGGTGGTCTGGCCGGAGAGCACCTTGCGGACGCCGTCGTCCCACAGGGTCTCGAAGCCGCCGTCGCGCAGCACCTGGCGGATGCGCGCCGGCTCGGCGTTCGCGCAGATGGCGTCGATGAGCGGCTCGTCGGGGACCATCAGTTCGTACACGCCCACACGGCCGGAGAGCCCGGTCTCGCGGCAGTTTCGGCAGCCGGCGCCCTTCCACAGGCGGGTGCAGCCCTCGCCGTGCGCCCCGAGTGCGAGCACGTCCTGGGCATCCGGCACGTACTCCTGCGAGCAGTGCTTGCAGATGCGGCGCACCAGGCGCTGCGCAAGCACGCCCTTGAGCGACGCCGCCACCAGGAATGGCTCGACCCCGAGGTTCTGGAGGCGCGTGACCGCACTGGGCGCGTCGTTGGTGTGCAGCGTGCTGAGGACCAGGTGACCGGTGAGCGCCGCCTGCACCGCGATCTGCGCGGTCTCGCCGTCGCGGATCTCGCCCACCATGATGATGTCCGGGTCCTGGCGCAGGATGCTGCGCAGCGCCGTCGCGAAGGTGACCTCGATCTGGCGTTGCACCTGCATCTGGGAGAAGCGCGGGTCGACCACCTCGATCGGGT
>JBJOIF010000306.1:0-3510 GCA_046047335.1 Planctomycetota bacterium
CGCATGGCGGTCGGCCAGCACTGAGCCGACGGCGCCTCACGCATGATCCAACACGGGTGCGGTCCGCACGGGCCGCGCCCGTGTCCGTTTTCGGGGTCTGTCGGCCGTGGACCGCTGCTCCGGGCGAGAAGTGTCCTGAATCGGGACACGACTCGCCGCGACGAGAGAAAAGCGAGCGGCAACGGCCGGCGCCCCGCTTGAAGGCTGTGCGCCATCACGAACTCGCCCCCGGGCGCGTGTGGGCCCAGGGGCGTGCACCACGCTCCGTTCACGAGAACGCGGTCGCCCCGGCCGAGCCATCATCCCCATGACCCCGTGGCGCAGTCCGCGACCGCGGCACACCGCAACGGGTGATCCGTGCGGGGATCTGGCCCCCGCACACTGGCCTCAGCGTGCCGACGCGGGCTTGGAATCGGTGGCCAGAGCGCCCGCGGGCGCAGCAGCTCCCGCCCCTGCCTTCCCCGAACCCGCCTTGCCGGTCCCGCCCTTGCCCGCACCGCGCGCGGGCATCAGGTCGATGGCCACCGGGTAGTGATCGCTGCCGTAGCCGTCGGGGATCCGGGACTTGTCCGGATCCTTGCGCCAGTCGTAGTCGCTTGAGGGATGCACCGTGCCAAGCACGAAGAAGCTCGAGTCGACGGCGGCCTTGGCGAGGGCCGGCGTCATGAAGATGAAGTCGATCGCGCGGCCGGAATCGTGCGTGGTGTAGAGGTCCTTGGTGTTGCCCTGCTTGACGCCACGGAAGTCGTAGGCGCTGCGCAGGCCCGCGTCCGCGAAGGCCTTCACCGTCCGGGTGGAGGGCGTGGCGTTGAAGTCCCCGAGCACCGCCGCGCAGGCCGACGGATCGGCCTTCATGTCGCGCTCGACGAACTCGATCACCTGCAGCGCCTCGCTCTCGCGGTGGTACTCGAACTCCCGACCGCCGGCCTTGAAGTGCACCACGTACACCGTCAGCGGCCAGCCGTCCACGTCCACGTCCACGCGCAGCGGCGAGCGCTGGAAGCTCTTGCCCTGGTCGGCCTTCCGTCCGGCCCACCCCTGGCCCTGACGGCGGGCCTCCATGTCGGTCAGGTCCTCGTCGACGAAGGTGGTGACCTTGGTGATCGGGTACCGGCTCAGCACCGACTGCTCCACGCCCCGGTAGTAGCCGACGTCCTCGCTTGCCATGTGCGCGTACCCCATGTCCTTGAGGTACGTGTCGCGGAACCACTTCAGCGCGTCGAGCCCCTCCATCTCCTCGAGGCACAGGACATCGGCATCAAGGCGACGGATCGCGTCGGCGATCGCGCGGAGGCGACCGTCCTTGGTGACCATCGTGATGTCGTCGTACTCGCCCGAGAGCTTCGGGTCATCGACCGGATCAAACAGGTTCTCGACGTTGTAGGCGGCCAGGCGGATCGCCCCAGCCTTCTTGGCGGGCGCCTTGGGCACGCCGTACCAGATGCCGGCGGCACGCGGGGTCTTCCCCTTGGACGGTGCCTGATCGCCGATCTGCGCGGGCGCATTGGGTCCGGAGGGCGCCTTGGGGCCGGCGGGAGCCTTCGGCGCGACGGGCGCCTTCGGCGGCGCCGGCGCAGCGGGCGCCTGCGGCGCCCAGCCGGCGGTTGGCGTAAGCGTCGCCAGTGCGGCAACGATGAGCAAGGCGGATCGGGCGAGCGAGGCGTGCTTCATCCAGGCCAGTCTACGAGGCGGTCACGCGTCGCCCCGTGGCGCCGCTCGATCGAGCGCCGCCCGGACGTCCGCGGCCAGCGGCTCGCGTCCGGGGTCGGCGGGATCCCAGGCCACCTCGACCCGACCGTCCCCGGCGCGCCGAAGGCTCAACCACGCATGCTCAAGGGACATCGGACCGGGCGCCCCGCCGTACTCCCGGTCACCGACGAGCGGCGTACCCAGGTGCGCCATCATCGCCCGCACCTGGTGGTACCGACCGGTCCCGAGCCGGATGAGCGCCTGCCACTCCCCGGGGCGCCCCGGTGCGGGGTGGATCGCCTCCACCGTCAAGTGGCTGGGGTCGCCCCCCGAGCGCACCACGCGGGCCACGCGCCCCTCGCGCCGGAGGTAGGCGCGATGGTCCCCCACGAGCGAGCGCGGATCGGCGCCCGCCACGGGCCGCACCCGCGCCACGTATCGCTTGGTCCACGACTGCAGCGAGGCGTTGTGCTCCGCCACCGCCGATCGATCACGCGCCACGACCACCCAGCCACGGGTCACGCGGTCAAGCCGGTGCGGCAGCTGGGCGTCCGGCCAGCCGAGCAGTCGACGCGCGTGCTCGATCAACGTGCGCGGCTCGCCACGCGCCGGACCAGGCGCTTCGCTCGACATCCCCGCCGGCTTGCGCAGGATCGCATCGTGCTCGCCGCGCAGGAAGACCTCAGGTCCCATGGCCGCGTGCGCGGAGCGCACCCTCCACCACCGGCATCATCTGCAGCGCCACGGACGAGGGCGGACCGGGCCAGTGGCCGGGAATGGCCTCGGTGAGCGATTCGCACTCCCAGGCCTCCACGGGCACCGCCGGCGGTCGCACCTCCAGGGTGAACACCACTTCCCAGCTGCGCACGACCGGGTCGAAGAGCAGTGCACGCGGCGCGGGCGGCGCGACGGCCTCCCAGCCGGTCTCCTCGGCGAGTTCGCGCAGGAGCATCTGTCCCGGGGCCACGCCGGGCTCCATGGTGCCCGCGGGCACGAACTCCCACATCCCGGGATAGTTGAGGACCGCCTCGGCGCGGCGCGCCACCAGGACGCTACCGCCCGGGGTGAACGCGATGCCCTTGACGCCGAGCGGGCGCATGCCCGTGTCGAGGCCGACCCGGGCCACGGCGTGGAATCGATAGCTCGATCCGACGCAGTGCACCGTCACGCCGCCGTGGCCGTTGCGGCTCACGCCCAGCACGTGCAGCATCGGGCCGTCATGGGCGCGCGGCACGCGGCGGCGGAGCTCGGCCCATGCCTCGTCGACCTCGTCGAGCGAGCAGCGCTCCGGAACGAACCGTCCCTCCACGACGCTCAGGAGCGGCGGCCGGCGCAACGGCAGGAGCCGGGCGCGCAGCGACGGCCGAGCGGCTCGTTCGGGCGGCGGCGAGGCGGGCTCCATCGGACCATCTATACACTCCGACGCCGATGAGCAACGCCGCAGCCACGACGCCGTCGCAGCCCCATCCCCCGGGGCTCTTCCTCCTGTTCTTCGTGGAGATGTGGGAGCGCTTCTCGTTCTACGGGATGCGCGCCCTGCTCACCTTCTACCTGATCAAGGGATTCATGAAGGCCGACGATGCCCGGGCGTACGGCATCTACGGGGCGTACGGTGCGCTCGTCTACGCCACCCCCTACCTCGGCGGCATCTTGGCCGACCGCTACCTCGGCGCGCGGCTCGCGGTGATCTGGGGCGGCCTGCTCATGGCGTCCGGGCACCTGCTGATGGCGGTCGAGCAGGAGTGGGCGCTCTTCGGTGCGCTCGGGCTCCTGATCGTCGGCAACGGCTTCTTCAAGCCGAACATCTCCACCATGGTGGGA
>JBJOIF010000307.1:0-6970 GCA_046047335.1 Planctomycetota bacterium
CGACTCCGCCGGCGTCGCGGTGGCCGATGACGCCGGCCGCATCTCGCTTGCCAAGAGCGTGGGACGGGTTCGGGTGCTCGAGGAGCTGATTGAGACCCGCAAGGGCTTCGATGGCTCCACCGGCATCGCCCACACCCGTTGGGCCACGCACGGCGGCGTCACCGAGGTCAACGCGCACCCGCACTGCGACGACCCGGTCCGTGGCCATGGGATCACCCTGGTGCACAACGGCATCATCGAGAACTACGCCGCCCTCAAGACCTACCTCTCCGAGAAGGGCCACGTCTTCAAGGGCGAGACCGACACCGAGGTGCTCGTGCACCTGATCGGCGAGCTCTACCAGGGCGACCTCGAGAAGGCGGTGCAGTCGGCGCTCCGCGAGGTCACCGGCGCCTACGCCATCTGCTGCATCTGCGAGAAGGAACCCGGCGTGCTCGTGGTCGCGCGCAAGGGCAGCCCGCTGATGGTGGGCGTCGGCAACGGCGAGTACGTCGTGGCCAGCGACCAGAGCGCGATCGTCGCGCACACGAACCAGGCGTTCACGCTCGAGGACTACACCGTCGCCAAGCTGACGCGCGACTCGCTGCGCACGAGCACCGTGGACGACGTGGAGATCGACGCCAAGATCCTCGCGCTCGAGGTGGACCTCTCCGAGATCGAGCTCGGCGACTTCGAGCACTTCATGCTCAAGGAGATCTTCGAGCAGCCTTCGGCGCTGACGCGCACCCTGCAGGGCCGGGTTGACCATCGTGCCGGGCAGATCGTGCTCGGCGGCGTGGGCGAGCACTCTCGCGCGCTGGCGTCTGCTCGACGCATCACCCTGGTCGGGCAGGGCACGGCCCTGCACGCCGGCATGATCGGCAGCTACATGATGGAGGAGTGGGCCAAGATCCCCGCGGACTGGGACTTCGCAAGCGAGTTCCGCTACCGCAATCCGATCGTCTCCGAGGGAAGCGTGGTGGTGGCGGTGAGCCAGAGCGGCGAGACCGCCGACACGCTGGCTGCGCTCCAGGAGGCCAAGGACCGAGGCGCGATGGCCCTCGGCGTGATCAACGTGGTGGGCAGCTCGATCGCCCGCGAGACCGACGCCGGCATCTACCTGCGCGTTGGCCCGGAGATCGGCGTGGCCAGCACCAAGGCGTTCGTCGGCCAGGTGATGGTCTGCGCCATGCTCAGCCTGTACATCGGACGTCGCCGCCTGCTCAGCCAGGACTTCGTCTCGGGCATGCTGCGCGAGCTTGAAGCGGTTCCCAAGCACATCGAGCGGATCCTCGAGCAGAGCGAGACCATCCGCCGCGCCACGCAGAAGTACGTGGAGCGCGAGAACTGGCTCTTCCTCGGGCGTGGCGTGAACTACCCGGTGGCGCTCGAGGGCGCACTGAAGCTCAAGGAAATCAGCTACATCCACGCCGAGGGCATGCCCAGCGCGGAGATGAAGCACGGGCCGATCGCCCTGATCGACGACGGCATGCCCTGCGTCTTCGTGGCCACGCGCAACAGCCAGTACGAGAAGGTGCTCTCCAACATCCAGGAGGTGCGCAGCCGGGGCGGCCACGTCATCGCCGTGGCCACCGAAGGCGACACGCACATCCGGTCGATGGCCGAGGACGTCTTCTATGTGCCGGACGTCACCGAGATGCTCCAGCCGCTGGTGACCGTGGTGCCGCTGCAGCTGCTCGCGTACCACGCCGCCGTGCTCCGCGGCAAGGACGTCGACAAGCCGCGGAACCTCGCCAAGAGCGTGACGGTGGAGTGAGGTGAACGGCGCCCCGGCCGTGGTCAGCCTGCTGCCTTCGGCGACCGAGCTGCTGTTCGCCGCCGGCGGAGGGGACCTGCTGGTCGGGCGCAGCCACGAGTGCGACTGGCCACCGGCCGCCCTGGCCGCGCCGGTGCTGACTTCGGCGCGGATCGCGCACGTGGCCGCCCCCGAGGCGCCGTCGGCCGACTCCGCCGCCATCGATGCAGCGGTGCGGGCCGCGATCGCCGCGGGCGAATCGCTCTATCGCCTCGACGAGGCCACCCTCCGCGACCTCCGCCCCCAGGTGATCCTCACGCAGGACCTCTGCGAGGTGTGCAGCATCGATCTGCGGACCGTCGAGCGCGTGGCACGCGACCTGCCCGGGCCGCCGCGGGTCGTCAACCTCAACCCAACCTCGCTCTGGCAGGTGCTGGACGACCTGCTGCGGGTGGGCGACGCGATCGACCGGCCGGATGCGGCGCGTGCGGCGGCCACCGCGCTGCGCGACCGGGCGTGGACGGCCGCGGAGCAGGCGGTGCCGTTCGTCGATGGCCCGAGCGTCCTGTTCCTCGAGTGGACCGAACCGCCGTTCGTCGGCGGCCACTGGACGCCCGAACTGATCGCCATGGCGGGGGGCCGGCACCCCCTGAACGCCGCCGGCGCCAAGAGCCGCGCGGCGACCCCCGACGAGATCGCCGCCAGCGCGCCCGACCGCGTGGTGGTGGCGCCGTGCGGGTTTCCGCTGCCGGCGGTCCGCGAGGCGGTGCGCGCCCTCGACGGCGTGGCCTGGTGGGAGGCGCTCGAGCCCGTGCGTGCGGCCCGCGCCGCCGCGGCATGCGGGCAGCCGTGCGATCGCGTGATGCTGGTCGATGGGAACCAGATGTTCAATCGGCCGGGGCCGCGACTCGTCGATGCGCTGGAGTGGCTGGTCGGCTGGCTCAACGAGCGGCCCGAGCTCGTTCCGCCCGGGTTCCCGGCCGAGGCCTGGAGGCCAGGGGCGTAGGTCGCGGCGTGGACTGCCGCTTCGGCAGGCCCCGCCGGGCGCTCCGGTGCCTCGGTCGCACGGCGGCCTCGCCAAACCCGCGATGGCCCCGGTCAGCGGGCTGCAGGCCGACGATCGGCCTGGCGTTCGGCGGCACGCCGTTTGCATCCCTTCACGGCCCATGAACCCTGAACGATTGACCCACGCCGCCCAGGAGGCGCTGCACTCCGGCCAGTCGATGGCGGCCACGGCCGGCCACGCGGAGTATTCGCCCATGCACCTGCTGTCGGCGCTTGTCGCCGACGCGCGATCGCCCGGCGCGGCGATCCTCGAACGTGCGGGCGTCGATCCCCGCCGGGTGCGCGACGTGGTTGCCGCCGAGCTCAAGCGCATGCCCACGGTCAGCGGCACGCAGCCGCGTCCGGCCACGTCGTTGACCCAGGCACTCACCGATGCTGAACGCGCCGCGCAGTCCATGAAGGACGCGTATGTTTCGGCCGAGCACCTGTTGCTTGGGCTCGCTTCGGCAGCCGGGCCGGCCAAGGCTGCGCTGCAGGCCGTCGGTGCCGACGAGAAGAAGCTGAAGACCGCCATCCAGGAGATCCGCGCCGCAAGCGGAGTGACCAACGTGAACGACCCGAACGCCGAGCAGACGATGGAGAGCCTCAAGAAGTACGGGATCGACCTGACCGAGAAGGCCCGGTCCGGCAAGCTCGATCCCGTGATCGGCCGGGATGAGGAGATCCGCCGCTGCATGCAGGTGCTGAGCCGGCGCACCAAGAACAACCCGGTGCTGATTGGCGAGCCGGGCGTCGGCAAGACCGCGGTGGTGGAGGGGCTCGCCAAGCGGATCGTCGATGGCGACTGCCCGGAGCAGATGAAGGACGTGCGCATCGTGGCGCTCGACGTCGGCCAGCTGTTGGCGGGTGCCAAGTTCCAGGGCGAGTTCGAGGAGCGCCTGAAGGGCGTGATCCGCGAGGTCAGTGCGTCCGAGGGGAAGATCATCCTCTTCATCGACGAGATCCACACCGTCGTCAGCGCCGGCGCCAACACCGGCAGCCCCGGAGCGGGCCAGCTGCTGAAGCCCGCCCTCAGCCGCGGCGAATTGCGCACGATCGGGGCCACCACGCTCGACGAGTACCGCACGCACATCGAGAAGGACCCCGCATTCGAGCGGCGGTTCCAGCCGGTGTTCGTCGGCGAGCCGAGCGTGCACGACACGATCGCCATCCTCCGCGGGCTGAAGCCGCGCTACGAGTCGCACCATGGTTGTCGCATCCAGGACGGCGCGCTGGTGGCCGCCGCGCAGATGAGCCATCGCTACATCAGCGACCGGTTCCTGCCCGACAAGGCCATCGACCTGATCGACGAGGCCGCCAGCCGGCTGCGCATCGAGAACGACAGCATGCCCGGCGTGCTCGACCAGGTGCGCCGCCGCCTCACCCAGCTCGAGATCGAGCGCGAGGCCCTGAAGATCGAGAAGGATCCCGACAGCAAGGAGCGCCTGGTGCGCGCCGAGAAGGAGATCGCCGATCTCAAGGAGCGCGACGCCACCCTCACCGCGCAGTGGCAGGCCGAGAAGAAGGAGCTCGACCTGGTGAACAACGCGCAGAAGCGCATCGAGGACAAAAAGGTCGAGGCCGAGCAGGCGCAGCGCGCCGGCAACTTCGAGAAGGCGGCGCAGATCCTCTACGGGCAGATCAAGGAGCTTGAGGCCGAGCAGCGCCAGGCGCAGGAAGCGCTGCAGCGCCGACAGGCTTCGGGCGAGGTGCTGGTGAAGGAGGACGTCGACGCCGAGGCCATCGCCGCGGTGGTCAGTCGCTGGACCGGGATTCCCGTCTCCAAGCTCGTGGAGAGCGAGCGGCAGAAGCTCCTGCACATCGAGAAGGACCTGGCCAAGCGCGTCGTCGGCCAGCCCGAGGCGGTCGAGGCCGTGGCCGAGGCCGTGCGCCGCAACCGCGCGGGCCTCGGGGAAGCCAATCGACCCATCGGCTCGTTCCTGTTCCTCGGACCGACGGGCACGGGCAAGACCGAGCTCTGCAAGGCGCTCGCGGAGTACCTCTTCGACACCGAGGACGCGATGGTGCGGATCGACATGAGCGAGTTCATGGAGCAGCACTCCGTGGCCAGGCTGATCGGCGCGCCCCCGGGGTACGTGGGCTACGAGGAGGGTGGCCGGCTCACCGAGGCCGTCCGGCGCCGACCGTACTGCGTGGTGCTCTTCGACGAGTTCGAGAAGGCGCACCCCGACGTCAGCAACGTGTTGCTGCAGGTGCTCGATGACGGCCGCCTCACCGACGGCCAGGGTCGCACGGTGGACTTCACGAACACCATCATCGTGATGACCTCCAACATCGGCAGCCACGCCATCATCGAGATGAGCGAGAAGGGCGAGCCCGACGCGATGATCGAGGCGCACGTGCTCTCCATGCTCAAGAAGCACATGCGGCCGGAGCTGATCAATCGCATCGACGAGAAGGTGATCTTCCACCAACTGACCCGCAAGGACCTGGCTGGCATCGTCGAGATCCAGCTGCGCAACCTGCGCCGCCGGCTCGAGGATCGCAAGATCACGCTGGAGCTGACGCCCGCGGCGGTGGAGGCGCTGTCGGACGAGGGCTACGACCCGCAGTTCGGCGCGCGTCCGCTCAAGCGCGTCATCCAGCAGCGCCTGGAGAACCCGCTGGCCGAGCGCATCCTGCGTGGCGATTGCCCACCCGGCACCATGGTGCGGGTGGACCACGCGGGCAAGTCGTTCACGTTCTCCTGAACGCGTGAGGCATCCCCGAATGCAGACGACGCGCGCCGATGTGGCGCGCGTCGTCGTTGACTGGGGATCTAGGATTCGAACCTAGACAAACTGAGTCAGAGTCAGTTGTGCTACCGTTACACCAATCCCCAAGGGGCGTTCCGCCGGGCCGGGGCCGCAGCGGACGGAGGATTCTAGCGCGTCAGTCCGAGGGCGGCACTGGGGCCGAGGATGCCCCTGAGGGCGCGGGCTCGGCGTTTTTCTGGGATGGTTCGGTGGGAGCTGGTGCCTGGTCCGGAATCGGCTGCGGATCGGGTTGCGGTCGGATCGCCCGGCGGATCTGTTCTTCCATCCGCAACTCGCGCTCGAGCTGCGCGATCCGCACGCGGGCGGCCTGCAGCTGGCGAAGGAGTTCCGCCTCGCTCGGCGTGGGCGGGGCCGGCGGCGGGGGCGGTGGGGCCGGCGGGGGCGGTGGGGCCGGTGGCTGCCACGCGGGGTTGGCGCTGGCGCGCGCGGGTGCGGGAGGCGTGGCGTTCACGATCGGCCGCACCATGTGCTTGGCCTCCCACGCCGCCAGGCTCACGGTGACGTCGCGGCGGTGACCGGCGCGCACCACCGTGAAGCGGATCGCCTGGCCAGGCGCGGTCGCTCGAATCACCGCACGGATCGCTTCGGGTGAGGCGTTCGCACTTCCGTTGACCGCGATGATCACGTCGTGCGCCTCGACGCCGGCGCGGGCCAGCGGCAGGTCGGGGATGACCATCGCCACGAGGGCGCACTGGCTCCCGTCGGCCGCGGTGTGCTCGGCGTGGAGATGGGCGAGTACCGAAGGGGGGACGGGCTCGAGGCGGCCGCCGAGCATCGCCGCCGGCGGCACCAGCTCGCGTCCATCGAGGGTTCGGAACGTGCCGGGCGTGCCGGGAGCACCGTGCTCGGGCGTCCACTGCGCGGGGAGGTCGAGTCGTTCGATCACCTGGCCGGACGCGTCGACCACGGCCACCAGGTGTCCGGCGCGAATGATGCGCTCGTCCGGGACCCGCTCGCCATCCATGTAGACCTCGATGCGGTCGCGGTCCCAGGCGCGGAGTTCCCACCGGTGGGCGCGACCGTCGCGGTGCGGCACGAGGTCCGGATGAGCTGGCGCCGGTGCAGTCTCGGGCATCGGGGCAGCCTCGGGGACCGGCGCAGGTTCGGGCGCGGGTGCAGGTTCCGGCGCGGGCGCGGGCACCGGCGCAGGCTCGGGCACGGGCATCGGCTCAGGCACCGGCGCTGGCGCCGGTTCTGGCTCCGGCGCCGCCACCGACTCCGGTTCGCGCTCCGCCCGCATCGCTTCGCCCTCATGGGGGACCCGATCGGTGCCGGACTCGCGTGGCTCGGGAGCGGACGCCTGTTGGGGCGCCTCGCAGCCGATGGCGAAGGCGGTCAGGACGGCCACGGCAGCGGCGATCGATCGCATGGATCGATGATACAAGCGGCTATCTTCCCCCCGCCCAT
Organism: Planctomycetota bacterium; assembly: GCA_046047335.1. Classification (GTDB taxonomy): domain Bacteria; phylum Planctomycetota; class Phycisphaerae; order Phycisphaerales; family SM1A02; genus UBA966. Next base: position 6,964 of record JBJOIF010000307.1, read on the forward strand.
GCCTCGG